>NZ_JAKZKV010000005.1:0-300000 GCF_022808675.1 Parabacteroides sp. FAFU027 | reverse complement strand
TACAAATGATCCGACTCAATGTGGTGTTGTCTGGAATACAAATCCTACTCCTACAATTGACTTGTCAAGTAAGACAATACAATCTATAACATCCGTTGGAGCATTTGCAAATAATTTATTTGATTTAGCACCTAATACCCGGTATTATGTAAGAGCTTATGCTACAAATAGTACCGGAACAAATTATGGTGATGAAGTTTCATTTAAGACTCCAAATCCGGTTTTGTTACAACCATCAATCCGTTCATTATCAGGGTTTAAAACGGTGAAAGGAATTGCGTCAGCTACACAATCCTTTAAAATCAGCGGAACAAATCTAGCTTCGGCTTTAGTTGTTACTGCACCGGCTGGTTTTGAAGTCCAGGAAAATGGAGCATCCAGTTTTGTAACAGTTCTTCGTTTTAATCCTATAGCAGGAGATGTGACAGAAAGAACTGTAAATATCAGAATCTCTTCATCGGCATCATCTTCAGGGAATATTTCAGGAAATATAGTTTGTTCAACAGCCTGGGCTGCAGATCAAATCGTTGCGGTTAACGGGGAAATTACCCAGAAACCATTGACTATAACGGCTCCGACCATCATAAATAACAAAATGGTTGACGGAAATTCAACGGCTGTAATTACAAAACTTGGAAACCTACAAGGTGTTGATGCTGCCGATATAAATAATATTGGAGTTACTGCGACCGCAAAATATGACAATGCAAATGTCGGTGTAAATAAAACCATTACTGTTGTTTATTCTCTGACCGGTAGTGCCGCTACCAAGTATTTTGCTCCTGAAAATTATATTATCAGTAATGCTAAAATATCCGATTATGTTACATTAAGACCGTTGTCAGCTCCTGGTTCTGGGTGTGAAGGTTATGATATGGACCTTTCTTATACAATTAAGACAGGAACTCCTACTCAATATAAAATCACGTTCAATAATGCTGCGCTAAGCGCCGGAATGAAAAACATCACTTATAACACACTTACCATGACAGACAGTAGTGCAGTTCTTTCATTTCCGATTCCGGAGGGTACACTTGACGGAACATACATCGGGACTCTGAAAATGAAAAATGAACTAAATGTAGAAAGTCCTGACTATCCGTTTGAATTTACCATCAATGTGTCAGATGATAATATCATTTCGAAGTTTGATGATGTTCTCCTTTTTAATAATTCCAGTGAGCGATTTACCGGCTATCAATGGTATAAAAATAATATTGAAATTCCGGGAGCTACCAAACAGTTTTATTGCGATCCGCTTGGATTAATCGGAATTTATTCACTCAGGCTGACAACTCTTGATGGTAAAACTGTTTACAGTTGTCCTAAGATTTTTTATCCATCCATGAATTCGAAAGTAAACATCTACCCTAATCCGGTAAGAGTTTCAGAATCATGCATCGTACATTTAGACGGGATAAAAGAGGAAGAATTAAAAACCGCAAAACTATCTGTGTTTGATCTTCAAGGTAAATGTGTTTACAATTCGTCTGCGGTTCAGTCGATCAACAAACTTGATTTTACGGTGTCCGGTGCCTATATCGGGCACTTATACACTGCAGGGAATGATTATGTATTCAAAATAATGGTTGTTAAATAACACGAAGGAGGGCCTTCGTATCAATAAACTTATTATCTCAGAAAAATGAATAAAAGAATCAGCATACTTTTAGGATTGATTTTATCCACCTTAATTCATGCACAAGAAAAGGGGAATTATCTCAACATAAACTTGGGAGGGGGACTTCATAATCTTTCCTATACTCTTCAGGACGGAACACAAAAAGGAAATACCGGAATATCGGCAGGAATTGGCTTTTCTCATTTCTTTACTCGTCAATGGGGATTCCAGACCGGACTTGGGATAGAAACATTCAATGCAACATCAACACTTAACGTGTTAGAAGCCACTCCGGCTATAGATAGCGATGGAGATGCTTATATTTTTAAATCCGATATTAGAGGCTGGAAGGAAAATCAAAGTTCAGTTTATTTAGAGATTCCTTTGACCGGACAATTTAAATACACGTATAGTGACAAAATAGGAATCATATCGACTTTTGGCGCTAAGGTTGCTTTTCCGATAAATACTACCTATAAAACCACTGGTGGCGAGATTGTAACCAGTGGTTATTATCCTCAATGGGATGCGGAACTAACAGATATGCCTCAACATGGATTTACTACTATTCATCCGACCTTCAACGGCGATTATAGCCTGAAGGCTCTTTATTCAGCGGTTGTTGAATTGGGTGGAATCTATAAGTTGTCAGATAAGCAACACCTTTATATTGGTGGCTATCTTAATTACGGATTAAACAATGTGCTGTCTCCTGAAACGAAAAAGGTCTATCTGGTTGATGGAGGGTATAGTGGTGTTTTGGGCACATATCAGACAAAAAGCATAAAACCATTTTCGATTGGATTGAAATTAGGGCTGTATTTTAAATTGTAATGAAACCTGATGATAAATTTCCGTTAGATAGTAAGTTTAATCCGGTAAGCAATGAGTACTTATACTCCTACAGGCAAATCAAAATGTCTTTTCATTGGCAGGAACGCTTCCATGACCACATTATCAGGGATGACGAGGAGTACAGAAGGATTGCTTACTACATCGTCAATAATCCGGCGAGTTGGAGGAAGGGTAAGTTTTATAGCGAATGAACACTGGGTATCAACATAAGACAATGCTGAATCAAAAAGCCCGGATTCATTTTCATTCATTCAATCACAGATCACATTATTATCATACACACAATCACAATAACACACAATGAACACTTATCTGCACAAATTAAAACTGGTCTATCTGCCATTTCTGAAAATTGCAATTGCTTTTATTCTTACCTATACTTTTCTGAATTGGTTACTGGTCGTTGAACTTCAAATCATTCCACTTAAAGAAATTATTGCAAACCTTTTCCTGCCTATGGGGCTTGTCTGGATTCCGGTAATCATCTGGTTACGACCACGAATTAAACTCCTCAATCTAAACCGGGGGAGTCGTGACCCGGATACTTTATATATATTGGTAGCGGCTCTTGCTATAGCAGCTACAACCATTGTTGCACAGGAATATATGGTCAGAGCTACCGGTAAACTTACTACCCTAGAATATCCTACCCTGATTAATAAGAGTGCAACTACCCGGTATTATTCAATTAAGCAGTATTATATTGACAGGAATCGGATTAAAGCTCAATGGAAGTATGAGGTTAGTGGCAAGCACAACGAAGATCTCAATATTCATATTTACGTGGTTGTGCCAATCAGTAATAAAGCCGCTGATACCTTATTGAATTATCAAAGAGCATATCTGGGAATTGAATTTGATGACCGTATCAGTAATCGTCTCAGTAACGAAGAAAAGGATCGGCTCTCGAAACAGTTTGCTGAGATGAGCATAGTCAAATTTAATGCTATGCCTTTATCTGGATATACCTATTTTGAACGTATTGGAAACTCGGATGAACACAAGGAGTATAACAAAGCAGTACACCGAGGTACCTACGCCGGCGATAAAGAAGAGCTTATTCTAACCGGCAGTAATGAACCATTTGAATCCCGTTGCGGAGATCGTTTTGCCTGGATTTTCGGTTCATTTGGAATAGGGGCGGGGTTGTTTCTGCTCATGGTTTCTTTGGTTAAGCTGGAGCAAACAGACAAAAGAAGACTTGATATCCAAACAAAAAGGCAACGAAAAGAGATGTTTGAATATCTGATGTGGTTAAAACCTCAAGAAGGCTTTTTCATTACTCCATTACTGATAATTGCGAATTTCTTAATATATCTGTTGATGGTTATAAACGGATGCGGCTTTATTACATTCCAGGGTACAGACTTGCTTACCTGGGGGGCTAATTATGGACCTTATACTGCAGATGGAGAAGCCTGGAGACTTCTGTCCTATATGTTTCTGCATGGAGGTATCATGCATTTGCTGATGAACATGTACAGTCTTTTATTTGTCGGTTCCCTTTTGGAGCCTTTCCTTGGGAAATGGAAATACCTTTCTGTATATATGGTTACAGGGATTATCTCTGGAATTGCCAGCGTTTGGTGGCATGATGCGACTGTAAGTGTCGGAGCATCTGGCGCTATCTTTGGCCTATATGGTCTATTCCTTTCTCTGATGCTTCTTAAAGTGTTACCGAGAGAATTCAGTAAAGCTTTCCTCTCAAGTATTCTGATCTTTGTAGGATTCAACTTATTTGCAGGGCTAGCAGGCGGAATTGATAATGCCGCACATATCGGAGGGCTTTTAAGTGGTGCGCTTGTCGGGCTATTTATTTATGTTTTCTCTGAAGAACGTGAATCGGAAGATGAGGAACAGGCATTAGAGGAATAATACACAACGCCAGTTTACAACATAGGAACTGAGCTATTTCTTTTTCTAACAATACAATATCTATAAATCAATCATATATCATTTATAATGAAAGTAATTCTGATTTCTATTTTAGTGTTTTTGGCCTTCATGCCGACGTTTGCACAACAAACGGAAAATACCCAACTGTCCCAGCCCTCTTTTTCAGTTACTTGTCAAACATTGAAAGATACAATTGAATTTAAGAACATAGACAAATCAAATGTCTATTTTAGAAACGGAGTAATACTTCGTCAGGCTGATATCGAGAAAATAGTTTCTTCGAATAAAGCTGCATCCATAGAATTCAGACAATTCAGATCTTTAGATAATGCGGCTAAAGTTTTGTTTATCGGAGGAGGCGCACTTGCTGTAACTGATCTGTTAATATATTCTGTCAATGAAGACTCAAAATCAAACTACAGCATTGCACCTGTGTTTGTTGGGCTGGCCGCTATAGGAATCGCAATACCTATTGAGATCTCAGCTAAAATACATTACTGTAAAGCCATTGCAACTTATAATCAGGATATAAAATCCAGAGTCTCCAGGAATGTGCAGATGAAACTGGCTTTAACTCCTTCAGGAATGGGGATGAAAATGCTTTTCTAATGAACCGACCTTAACAGTATTATCACTTTTGATTTGAAAATCAACTTTTAAACTTATCATTTTCAATACATATCATTCTAAACACAATCAATTATTATGGAAATTCTAATGAGTTTTTGGTGGATCATTCCACTGGTTCTGGCAGTCGTTCTGTACAAGTTTGTACTGCGGTTTTTATTTGGTACCGTCATTGTCCCGGAGGACAAGATCGGTTTGGTAACGAAGAAATTCGTTCTGTTTGGCGAGAACAAAAATTTGCCGGACGGTCGTATCATCGCGACAAAAGGAGAGGCCGGTTTTCAGGCGAAGACACTCGCTCCGGGAATGTACTTCGGCATGTGGGTATGGCAGTATGATGTAACGATGGAGGACTTCACCGTAATTCCTGAAGGTAAAATCGGTCTGTTGTTGGCTAAAGACGGTTCCGAAATCCCGACAGGAAACATTTTGGCACAGCGCGTGGAGTGCGATAACTACCAGGATGCAGAGAAATTCCTGATCAATGGTGGACAACGCGGTCGCCAGACTGCTTATATCACGGCAGGATCTTACCGGATCAACACCATGCTGTTTCAGGTGTCGGTAACCGATATGGTACGCATCCAGGAGAGTATGGTGGGAATTGTCACCACACTCGACGGACAGCCCATCGAAGCAGGACAGATTGCCGGTAAACTGGTGGAAGGCCACAACAACTTCCAGGACTTTGACGCTTTTATCCGAAACGGTGGTAACCGCGGTCTTCAGCCTCAGGTCATTCTGGCAGGTTCGTACAACCTGAATCCCTGGGCGGTACAGATTGAGGAAATCCCGATGACCGAAATTCCAATCGGTTACGTGGGCGTGGTGATTTCTTACATCGGTCAGGAGGGAAATGACCTTACTGGAAGTGATTTCAAACACGGTAACATTGTAGAAAAAGGCTTTAAGGGAGTTTGGATGGAACCTCTTGGTCCGGGTAAATATCCCATCAATAAATATATCATGAAAGTGGAGTTGGTGCCTACCACCAACCTGGTGCTCAACTGGGCGGCAGCTCGCAGTGAAGCCCACAACCTGGATAAGAACCTCTCTACCATTACGGTGCGTTCCAAAGATGGATTCCCTTTCAACCTTGATGTGGCGCAGATCATCCACGTCCCAACCAATGAAGCGCCAAAGGTAATTGCCCGCTTCGGTAACATGGTGAATCTGGTTTCGCAGGTACTGGAGCCTACCATTGGTAACTACTTCCGCAACTCGGCGCAGGATAGTGACGTGATTGCCTTCCTGAGCACCCGTAAAGAGCGTCAGGAATCAGCCAAAACGCATATCAAGACGGTATTGGACGAATATAACGTCAACGCTGTAGATACGTTGATCGGGGATATCGTACCGCCTGAGTCATTGATGAAAACACTGACCGACCGTAAGATTGCAGAGGAACAAAAAGTGACTTATGAGACACAGAAACAGGCTCAGGAGACCCGTCAGGGGATGGAGAAAGAGACTGCCATCGCGGATATGCAGAAGGATATCGTAAAAGCGCAACAGAGTGTGGAAATTGCAGAACGTACCGCTAATGCGACCGTGAAGAAATCGGAAGGGGATGCTGCCAGCGTGAAACTGGCGGTAAGCGCCGAATCGGAAGCTACCAAGATGCGCGCGTTTGCTGAGGCTGAAGCGACTAAGGCCCGTGCGCAAGCGGAATCGGAAGCCATCAAGCTCAAAGCGTCTGCCGAAGCGGAACAAATCTCGCTAACCGGTGCGGCTGAAGCAGGCAAGATCCTAGCTGTGGGTAAATCTACGGCTGAAGCTTATGAGTTGGCTGTAAAAGCGTTGGGCGGAGAAAACTTTACCCGTTACAAGATTACCGAAGAGCTATCGAAAGGCAACATCAAGCTGATCCCGGATATCCTGATCGGTGGTGCCAATGGTACCAGTGGCGGCAGCGCAGTCGATGGTCTGCTTGGTCTCAAGCTGATGGAGATGATCAATCCGGAAACAAAAGCTGTAAAGGGTGATATCCCTTCCGGCGGAAATAAGATGGATAACTAGGTTAGTGAATATAATTACCCCGGCCTTGTGGATGGCCGGGGTAATTAAATGGGAAGAAGTTTTTTTGATATCTATATCAGATAGATTAAATGTTCTTGTATTTGCGCTTTTCTTATCAACAATGAGAGAAAAGCTATAAAAGATCTAATAATGGAAAACACGAAGCTATTTATTCAAAAGCAAATCATCAAGTGTTTGGCGAGTTTTTACAATTTACTAAATTCTATAACTGTAAACCGAACACTATCTCCTTTAGTCAAACTGAAAATTGCAATAGGAATTACTTTACTAACAGCAAAAGCAGCAGAGGCTCAGATGATTAGAACGCCTAATCCGCCCATTATTCCAGAAACACTAAATCTATCTCATTTAGATGAAGAGCTTACAGGAAATATGTGTTACGGAATTGTAGTTACACATAAAAAAACACATTACGCTTCTTTTAAAGGAGGAGATAAAGCGCTTAATAAATTCATTTATGATCATCTGAAATATCCGGAAAGAGCTTTAGATGCTGAAGTCAGTGGTGATGTTGCAGTCAATATTACAATCGGAAAGGACGGTTCGGTCATAAAATCGCAGGTTATTCAACGGCAGGGTTTTGACCTGGATGAAGAAGCACTGAGGTTGGTTTCGCTTTTGCCCAAATTTCATCCCGGAAAGGTAAATGGAAAAAAGGGAGAAACCAATAAAACGATCATAATTCATTTTGAACTACCTAAATCCACTCCGATTGATGAGAATAAATAGGGATAGATGCTAAACTTACTGATGAAAGCAGATTATTGAGAGTATAAACACAAATACAAGTCTGAATACTTTATGGAATCTACCCAAATACAACTCTTTATCGCCCAAACCATTGATGGGTTTATTGCCCGTGAAGATGGTTCGCTGGATTGGCTGCTCGGATTGCCCAATCCCAACCAGATTGATCATGGCTACAATGAACTGATCAATGGGGTGGATACGATAATCATGGGACGGAAAACCTATGAAGAGCTATTGGCTCTGGTAGAAGAGTGGCCCTATCCGGAATTCAAAACCTATGTGGTTACCGGAAATCAGGAATACAGGGTAAAGACGGAACAAACTTTTCTCCTGCATCAGATTGACCGGGAGATCATCGGAAAACTAAAATCGGAAAGCAAGAAAAATATCTGGCTGGTAGGAGGGGGAACGCTGATTACGCAGTTCCTCAATCTGGATGCCATTGATGAAATGACTCTAAGCGTCATTCCAGTCTTATTGGGTAAGGGAATCCGACTATTTCCCAATGTTCCGAAAGAAACAACCTTTTCATTAATAAAATCGGAATCGTTTGAGACCGGAGTGGTAAATCTGGTTTATCGAAATAAATGAATTATGAAACAAAAACTATTTGCTTTGTTTTTTGCTTTGTCCCTCTTCAATGGAGTTGCTCAGACCGAAACGCAATCACAGAAGTCTGATACAGTCTTCGTTCGTTATGAAAACGGAAATCTGATTTCCTGTGATAAAGATAAGGCAGAAGGATATGAAATAAAAGATGAATTTAATCCGAATGTTCATACCCATACGATTCGATATTTACAATCTGATACTCCAATGATTGAATATGAGGAGTATGATCAGAAATTTAAGAATAATGGAAATAATGTAACTGCAACGATACCAATTAGTCATGGGAAATATACAGAATGGTATTTAAGTGGGGAAAAAAGAGTGGAGTGTACCTATAAGGAAAATATGCTGGATGGGGATTTTACAGTATTCTATCGTAATGGGAAAGTAAAGCGGGCTGAGAAATGGAAAAAGGGAGAGTGGGTTTCCGGGGAGTGCTTTGATGAAGATGGAAACAAGACCGACTATTGTTCTTATCAGGAGAGAGCTTCTTTTGTTGGAGGACTACCTGCTTTGTATAAGTATATTGGAGAAACACTACAGTATCCGGATTTAGCTCAAAAGAATGGAGTTACAGGCATTGTTTATATAAAGTTTATCGTGAATAAAGACGGATCAATTTCAGATGTGTCTGTTGCCCGAGGGGTACATCCGGCACTGGATAAAGAAGCGGTAAGGGTGGTAAAGGAAATGCCTTTGTGGAAACCTGGACGATTTGAAGGTCGTTTGGTTTCGATGGAATTTACATTACCAATACGATTCAGCTTTAAATAGAATTCTTCTAAGTGAAAGAGTGATATCATTTATACCAACTACTTCAACCTGATATTTATTATGAGATTTTACATTACAGCAAGCCTCTTGTGCTATCTATTTTTTTGTTCTATGGTATCAGCGGAGGCTTTGCCTATGCAAAATAATCGTCCTGAATCAAAGACCGAGCAAATTTATCGCTACCGGACATTATTGATTGATAAAGTGGTAAGTAACGATACTGCTGCTATACGTACCCTGTATCTGACATTGGTCAATGACTATGAAAGTGAATATTATGTAGCACTGTATCCGTTCGAAAAAAGAGTAATCAATCTTATATTGAAGGACTATACTGCATTGACCAACGAATATATCAGTACAAATGATGAAAGTATTGGAAAGTTTAAGTCAAAAATCGAGCCCAAAGAAGACGGGCTGGGGAAGATACTATACAATAAGCTTGTGGATAACAAACAAAAACTGTTGGATGAAGTAGGAAGCAATAATTCGCTGGCTTCAGATTCGAAAGCTTTTATCAAAATGATCATAGAAAACTATACAGCAACTATGCAAGATAATGCTTATAGGATGAAAACCAATGCAGATGCTTCTGTTTTTATAAATAAATTTCCTGAGAGTAAATTGACTTCTTATGTGCGAAATTATATGCGCTACGAATACAAACCCAAAGGATTTTTGTTTGGTATCGAATTCTATGCCGGACCTACAATTATATCCTCTGAAACTCGGAATTATATTGGTTCAGGTGGCGGTTTTGGCTTCGGATTTATCTGGGGGTACAACAACTGGCAGTTAAATACAAGAGCCTTTATCTCTTTTAGTGATACGCATAAAGATCTTTATTATAAAGGAATTCGTTGGTCTGCAGAAAGTGATGCAGAGACAGTATTTCCCGAGTTAAGTCTTGGGTATACATTCAAACCATCTAAAAAGATCAGTCTGACTCCGCTTATGGGATTAGGTTGGATGTCTGCATCACCTATTGAAAATGATATTAAAAAGAATCCTGATCTCGAAGATGTGGAAATAAGCAGTAAAGCGTCTCCTTTATACGGTGTTGATTTAGGGTGGAATTTATCAGAAACATACTCATACAATAGCACAAAGAAGAAGTATTCGTATGGATTTTCATCTGTACATATCCGATATGTGTATCAGGATAATCGTTTTCCAATGGAATACAGGGAAATGACAGGGCAGACTCACATTCTTTCTATTTGCTTTAAAATGGGAATTACAGGTGCAAAAAGGATTTTTTGATATGAATCCACCTGATGTCGGACTTAATGAGTTACAACTACCAAACATATAGCTATGTCCTATTGCAAATACCTCGATCAGATGGATGAAGGACGAAAGTCTCTCCACAAAGACTACCACGATTATCATTACGGGTTTCCCATTCATGATGATAACGAGTTGTTTGGCCGACTTCTGCTTGAAATAAACCAGGCAGGACTGAGTTGGGAAACGATACTGAAAAAGGAATCCTCCTTCCGCAAAGCGTATGACAACTATGATATTCGCAAAATAGCTGCTTACACAGAAATGGATAGGGAACGACTTATGGCTGACTCCGGCATCATCCGCAATCGTCTCAAAATAAATGCGGCTATTGAGAATGCCAAGACGATTCTCCGGCTTCAGGAAGAATACAACTCATTTGAAAAATGGCTGGAATACAATCATCCTAAAACTAAAGAGGAGTGGACGAAGCTGTTTAAGAAAACATTCCGCTTTACCGGCGGAGAGATTGTCAATGAGTTTCTGATGAGTATCGGCTATCTGCCCGGCGCTCATGATGACGATTGTCCGGTATCTGCTGAAATTGCAAAACGAAATCCGATGTGGAAGAGCTTACGTTCTCAGGAATAAATCACATCGTATTTCTTGATTTATTCTCCAAAAAGAATTGCTTTCGGGAAGTTATTTCTGCCAGAATCTCTACCTTTGCCGCTGTTAAAATTTAATCTTAGAGATGATATGAAACAGAGAGTTCGTTTTTTGATGTTTTTATTGGCAGTTGTCTTAGTGCCAGTATTTACCAGTTGTAAGCAAGATGAAGCAACAATTAATGAGAATATTGTTGGAAACTGGAAGACAGATTCTAATCAGTGTACCTACGATGGAGGAATATTAATGAAGTATTATCAGGTTAATACTGATTCTATTGGTAAAACGATTTTGCCCGTTTTTCAGGGATGTACTATTAGTTATACGTCAGACAAAACAGGGATACTTAAATTGCCCTATTTGGGATTGACCTTCAATGATACTTACAGTGTATCCACCGGTGCGGTAACCCTGACTTTACCAACATTGGCTAATCGGTCAATTAAACTGGATGTAGCTGCAATAAGCTCTACTCAGATGACCGTTAGGATGTCAGTGTCGGATATTTCAGCGTTAATCAGTGCGGTTGATACTACAGCAAATGCAAATAATGCGGATTTGATGGCTTTGGTGAAAAGTGCAGTTCCTGCAATTTCTAAAGTTGAGTCAAAAATTGCTTCTGTTGACTTGACCGCACTGGGATTAAATCCTATGCCGAGCGTGACACTAGTCTTTAATAAAAACTGATTTTCAATACCGCAGGCTGATATCCCCGGTTGTTATTGAACGAAGAAATGCCCCTGTTGCCATTGGTTGACAGGGGCATTTCTTTTATCGGTTTTAAAGCTCAATGGTTCTGGATAGGTTTCAGTTTTTCCATTGATGGTTCTTCTTGCACAACTGGCTTCTACTTCAGAATAGTTATTTTTTCAAAACTCAGATGATGCATTACTTCCCGTAGAATCAACAGGGCAGATACAAATTCGTTATTTGCCGGTAGAATATCCTGACTTGCAGGACGACCTGTAATAATGGCCGATAACCGGTTGAATAAATGTTCGATGTTTTCCCGCAAAATAACAACCTTATCTTCTGTAATATCTGAAACAGTGAGTTTTGCCATATCCCGGATTATTGAATTTCTGGTATATAATTCAGAATGGATGGGTAATCCTTTTCGCATAGGCATAACTTCTTCTTCAACCTCTATGATTGCGTTTTCGGTTTCTGCCGGAGTTGGTGGAAACGATTGGAAGAAGCGTTAAGGTAAGCTTTGTGTTCCAATTTGCGATATAAAAGCTGAATCCGCTTCCGATATTCCGGAGATAATGATGGTTTGCCCCTCCGATATGCAGAGAAGGGATATCGGAGCTTTTGGCATGACCAGTCTTGTTACCGCATTGAATTCCTGCATTATTTCAGTAGATAGTCCGGATTTAGATATTTGCTCCATCTTTATTTCCCCCTTACGGCTTCAATCTTATGCTTCATCTGATTGCTTTTGCCTGGTTTGTTGTCAAACTTAGCCGTACAATAAATGCGTTCGGCGTCCTCTTCCAGAATGGTATTGGCTTTTGAGATAATATGCAGGCATTCATCCATTGTGTCACATTCTACAATGGTTCCCATCGGGGTTAGCTCGCTTTTATAAGGCAGAGCATCAATCATATCGACTACTTTTTTGACATATTGGCTGACATGCGCTCCCTTATCGGTCGGGAAGATCGCAAATTCCATGATTACTGACATTGCTTTTGATTTTTGAGTGAATAATAGGGTAAATATCGGGATAAATGGATAGATCCATTTCAATATACAACAAAAAAGAGGTGTTCATTTCTTTGAAAATGATAGATCGTAGCTTCTTTTAGGGAAATATTACGTTCGTGGCGGGCGTAAAACGTTCTGTCCATGTTATAAAAAAATAAGAGCCTCATACGAAATGAGACTCTTATTCAAAACTTCCAATTTCAATTTATTTCTCAATTCTCATCCGATAGAATGATCTCCATACAAATATCAGGGCTATTAACAGGAATACAATTCCCACATAGGGCGCTATTGGACGGAAGTTTGGAGAAATGGCAATCTCCATCGCCAATAAACCAAACAACGTGGTAAACTTGATAATCGGGTTCATTGCCACCGATGAGGTGTCTTTAAAGGGGTCGCCAACTGTATCACCCACAACGGTAGCGTCGTGTAGAGGAGTTCCTTTCTGCTTGAGATCCACTTCTACCACTTTCTTTGCATTGTCCCAACATCCACCGGCATTTGCCATAAAAATAGCTTGGAAAAGACCAAATACGGCAATAGAAATGAGGTAGCTAATGAAGAAGGATGCAGCCGCAAAAGCCACCTGAGGCTCAGCTCCCTCTACTTCACGACCGGAAATGAAGGCAAATGCCAGTGCAAATGAAAAGACTGCAATAAAGATATTGAACATCCCTTTTTGTGCGTATTGTGTACAGATTTTTACCACCTCTTTTGACTTTTCTGCAGAAGCTTTTTTCTCGGCATTCGGGTCAAGATTGATATTCTGGCGAATATATTCCACAGCACGGTATGCACCGACAGTTACTGCCTGAGTAGATGCACCGGTAAACCAGTAAATAACAGAACCTCCGCAGAGGAAGCCTAAAATAGTCCAGGGGTTCAGAACATTAAGAATAGTTTCGGGGGTTACTCCGAGTACTTTCTGTATAACGAGGATCAGGGAGAAGATCATGGTAGTGGCTCCAACAACAGCCGTTCCGATCAACACCGGTTTAGCTGTTGCTTTAAAGGTATTTCCTGCTCCGTCATTTGCTTCGAGGTAGTGTTTAGCTTTTTCAAAATCAGGTTTGAATCCGAACTCTTTTTCGATTTCAGCAGCAACGTTTGGTACGTCTTCTATCAAAGATAGTTCGTAAACTGATTGAGCGTTGTCGGTTACCGGGCCATAACTGTCCACAGCGATAGTTACCGGTCCCATTCCTAAAAGACCAAATGCCACTAATCCAAATGCAAAGATGGATGAATAAACCATAAATCCGCTCAATCCAACTGTGCTAAACAGGTAGGCGGTCAACATTAATGCAAAGAAGACCAGACCTTGCCAGAAAGCACTAAAGTTACCAGCTACAAATCCTGAAAGGATAGTCAGCGATGCACCACCTTCTCGGCCTGAATTTACCACCTCTTCCACATGACCTGATTTGGTGCTGGTAAAGATCTTTGTGAACTCAGGAATCAATGCTCCACCTAATGTTCCGCAACTGATGATACCAGAAAGTATTATCCAGAGGTTACAGTCTTTTGCTCCAATGGTAGAATCGGGTCCGATAAGCATGTAGCTGGCAGCAAATGTCATGACGATGGATAGGATAGAGGTTACCCAAACCAGATTGGTCAGTGGTTGCTCGAAGTCCAGATCGTCGGTATTACTATATCTGGCTTTGCTGATTCCATTATTGATCCAGAAAGATACAATGGATGTAATGATCATCAGGATACGCATGGCAAAAATCCAGGTTATCATCTCTGCCTGATATTCGGGAAAAACGCCTAAGCAGATAAATGAAATCAGTGCCACACCTGTTACTCCATAAGTCTCGAAACCGTCCGCAGTCGGGCCAACGCTATCTCCTGCATTATCACCGGTGCAATCGGCAATTACACCGGGATTTCTGGGGTCGTCTTCTCCGATTTTGAAGACCACTTTCATAAGGTCGGAACCGATATCTGCAATTTTGGTAAAGATACCTCCCGCAATACGAAGAGCAGAAGCTCCCAGGGATTCCCCAATGGCAAAACCGATAAAACAAGAACCTGCCACTTCGCGTGGGACGAAAAGAAGAATGATTAACATCATAATCAACTCCACGCAAATCAGCGCAACACCGATACTCATACCTGCATTCAATGGAATGTGAAGCAGTTTCAACGGTTTACGTTCGAGTGATGCAAAGGCCATACGACTGTTTGCCAGCGTATTCATCCGGATACCAAACCAGGCCACTCCATATGATCCAAGGATCCCGATAACCGTCCAGCTGAGAATCAATAGCACGTTACCCACGCCAGAGCCTTGCAATCCACCGAAATAGAAGGCGACGCAGGCTGCAATAAAGAGGAAGAGGATAATCAGAAACTTACCCTGTTGCAGCAAGTAAGTCTTACACGTTTCAAAAATAACGTGTGAAACATCCAGCATTGACTGGTGCGCTTTCTGATTTTTTACTTTCAGGAACTGATACAGTCCGAAAATCAGTCCTAAAAAACAAACGACAAATCCAATGGATAGAAGAGAATTCTGCGAAGCTGTAAGTTCGGGTACTTTCAGATCCGCTTCGCTGGCCATCGCTAAAAGCGGTGTAGCAAGCAGTGCAATTGACGACAATACTCTTTTCATGTTTGAAGAATTTATAGATTAGATAAAAAGGTCGAAATATGTTTTTTCGCAATTCTTCTTATTCCGGAGAAAACCGGAATCAGGTTCGATTGAGTGAAAACTCTTACATGCAAAAGTTGTAATAATCTTTTAAATATCCAACTCTTTTCCCGTGATTATTTTGCAAATATTTGAGACATTGAGCCTGATTCAGCGATTTGTTATTTTAATAATCGTGAATATGTTAAGTGTGTATGTTATTCAGCTTGTTTTGGCCATTAGCACAAAAAAAGGTAAATTCCGAAGAACTTACCGTTGATTTTAATGATGTGTTTGTTTGACTCCTTTTATCCGATATTGTCACAGTTTATTGTGTCTGATTCCCTGATAAGTCTGTTCAGGTATAGAGCTTAGGACGAAGCCGGCTTCTGAAGATCTGACTTTCCGCATATTTCTCCCTCAATTTATTGCGATATACGAAGCGTTCGGGTTCAGACAGAGAAAGTACAGACTTGCATTCATCAGAACAGCAACCGGCATGTCGGGTTGCGCACGCTTCACATTGAATAAAAAGCAAGTGACAATCGTCGTTGGCGCAGTTGGTATAGCTATCACAGGGAGTACCACATTGATGGCAATGGCCCAGTATATCTTCGGTGACCGCTTCACCCAGCCGTTCGTCAAAGACGAAATTTTTACCGATAAAGTTCGATTCGATTCCCAAACGACACATCTCGTCAGCATATGCGATGATGCCACCATGCAGTTGATTAACATCTTGAAAGCCTTTGTGACGCATGTATGCACTGGCTTTTTCGCATCGCACGCCACCGGTGCAGTACAGAAGAATCTTATGCTCTTTCTTGTCGCTCAGCTCATTTACAACCAGTTCAATTTCTTCCCTGAAAGTATCCACATCGGGGCACCACGCATTTTTAAAGCGCCCGATTGCACTCTCGTAGTGGTTGCGCATATCTACAACTATTGTATTTTCATCTTTTGACAGGCGGTGAAACTCCATCGGCGATAGGTGGCGACCGACATTTGACGGATCAAAGTCAGCATCATTCAATCCGTCAGCCACGATCTTTTTTCGTACCTTGATAATCATCTTGTGAAAAGAGTGTTTCTTTTCCTCCAGCGCCCATTTGATGGGCATGTCCTGCAGTTCGTTATAACTGTTCAGTAGAGCTTGTAGTTTTGTTTTGTTGTGTTCTGGGACATTCATCTGTGCGTTTATACCTTCACGAGCTACATAAATTCGTCCGTTACACTCCAGTTCTGTCAGTTCCTGATAGAGTTTGTTCCTAAAATCCCAGGGTTTGTCAATAGTGACATAGCGGTAAAATGAAAGTGTTTTACGCTTGAAAGTCTCTGATTCCAGTCTCTTCAGGAGTTCCTCTTTGCTGTATTTGTTATGTAAGATCATTTGCAATGTATTTAGATTGATTCAAGATTGTGTAAATGTACGCATTTCCTGTTTGGGCTAAGAAATATTAGGTGAAAAATGTAATGATTACAATTTAGCTTGTTTGAAATTCTGTTTCAGGTTATCTTTCTACCTCTTTGTTATCTGCTATTTCGGTATTTCCATATTCATATTGTCAATCGCACCTTAGGATGGTTTTATATTCGAATTTTGTCCCCTCTGATTTAGCGTTCATGATAAATGTTGAAAATCAAATTGAGATTTGATAATTATATAAGGTTGTGTGCACTTGAGAAGATTTGGCTAATTGATTACCTGGGATATATTTTTGCTGACGAGTATTGATGGTGCATGAATATCCTCTTGTTTCTTATAATATACAAATAATATCCATAATCATTGCGCACTCAAAAACGATGTGTGCAATAGATGTTTGCTTCGAAAAAATATTGAAAAATAAGCAGTTATATAGGCCTTTATTTGAATGGATTTTTTCTACTTTTGCCTTTGAAATCAACAACACTCTAACTTATGTCTCGCGAAATAAAATTTAGTTTAGTCTATCGCGATATGTGGCAATCATCGGGAAAATATGTTCCCCGTGTAGATCAGCTCACAAAAATCGCACCGGTCATCATTGATATGGGATGTTTTGCCCGCGTTGAAACCAATGGTGGCGCTTTCGAGCAGGTTAACTTGCTCTATGGTGAGAATCCGAACAAAGCTGTTCGTGATTGGACTGCTCCTTTTAATAAGGTAGGTATCCAGACACACATGCTGGAGCGTGGATTGAATGCAATCCGTATGTATCCTGTTCCTGCTGATGTTCGTCAACTTTTCTTCAAAGTTAAACAAGCACAGGGTACTAACATTGCACGTTCTTTCTGTGGGTTGAATGACAGCCGTAACCACGAACTTTCTGTGAAATACGCCAAAGAGGCAGGAATGATTTCTCAGGTTGCGCTTTGTATTACAAACTCTCCGGTTCACACTGTGGAATATTATATGGGAGTGGTAGACAATGCCGTTAAGTTTGGATGTGACGAAATCTGTCTGAAAGACATGGCCGGTATTGGTCGTCCTACTTTCCTCGCTCAATTGACTGCTTCTATCAAAAAGAAATATCCTCACATTGTTGTTCAATATCACGGTCACACTGGCCCGGGTTTCTCGGTAGCTTCAATGCTTGAAGTTGCACGTGCGGGAGCAGACTACCTTGACGTGGCTATGGAGCCGCTGTCATGGGGTATGGTTCACCCTGACGTGATCACTATTCAGGCTATGTTGAAAGCTGACGGCTTCAAAGTGCCTGATATCAACATGGAAGCTTATATGGAAGCTCGTTCTTTGACTCAGTCATTTATGGATGACTTCCTCGGTTACTTCATCGATCCGGGTAACAAACACATGACTTCGCTACTTGTTGGCTGTGGTCTGCCTGGTGGTATGATGGGCTCTATGATGGCTGACCTGAGAGGTATGCACAGTGCAATTAATATGTCTCTTCGTGCTCAAAACAAGAAAGAGGTTACATTGAACGAACTCGTAGTTCTGTTGTTCCAGGAGGTTGAATATATTTGGCCTCGCCTTGGATATCCTCCGTTGGTAACTCCATTCAGCCAGTATGTGAAAAACATTGCATTGATGAACGTAATGCACATGCTCAAAGGAGAACCACGCTGGTCAACTATCGACAAAAACGCATGGGATATGATTTTGGGTAAAACAGGTAAACTTCCGGGTGAACTTGCTCCTGAAATCCTGAAAATGGTAAAAGAACAGGGGCTCGAATTCTATGAAGGCAATCCTCAGGATGCATTCCCTAACGAGCTGGATAAATACAAAGCCGAAATGAAAGAAAACGGCTGGGATTTTGGTCAGGACGACGAAGAACTGTTGGAGCTTGCAATGCACGACCGTCAGTATCGCGACTACCGTAATGGTACTGCAAAAAAACGTTTCGAGCAGGAACTGGAAGCTGCGAAAGCAAAAGCCGGTGCGCCTATCGTAATTACCCGTCCGGTTATCGAAGTTCCAAAAGTAGATATCGAGAAAGTTACTGAGAAATTCCCGAATGCAAAACCGGTACAAGCACCTGTTCGTGGTCAGATTATCTGGCAATATGACATCCTTGATGTGAGCAAGGAGCCTAATGTGGGTGATAAGGTTAAAGCAGGAGAGCCAATCTGTTATGTACAGTCAACCTATGGTCCTGAAGCGGTAACAGCAGGTTTCGATGGTAAAATCGTTGCTACTTATCCTAAACAAGGGGAAATGGTACAGAAAGGTGAAATTGTTGCCTTTATCGAATAGGAATAGATTATTCAATTATATTGTAAAAACCCGATTCTGGTCTTTCCGGAATCGGGTTTTTCTTTATTCAGATGTCTTCTTCTTCTTCTTCTTCTTCTTCTTGCTTGGGATAAAAGTAAAACTACCTCGATTTACACTCTCGGATTCTTCTGATTATTATTCGATATTTTTGTTAATTTGAAGCGAACAAAATATCGCTACTATTGTTGTTTTTAGCTCTCTTTGTCTCGTAATATTTGCAAAATATGCTCTTTGGCATAAATATTATGGTTAATATGTGTGTAAAACATGTTTGATAATATGAATAATAAAAAAAGCGAGGAAAGGTATTTGATTTCTCAATGAAAAATATAATTTTGCGATACACGGACTTCATTAAACATTAATTCATATATTGTTATGGAAAACACAAAGAGAGTCTACACATTCGGAAACGGTAAGGCCGAAGGTAGAGCAGACATGAAGAATTTGCTTGGAGGCAAGGGTGCAAACCTGGCGGAAATGAATTTGATTGGGGTTCCAGTTCCTCCGGGTTTTACAATTACTACGGAAGTTTGTACGGAGTATAACCAAATCGGAAAAGATAAGGTTGTAAACCTGATTAAGTCAGATGTGGAAAGTGCGGTTAAGCATGTGGAAGATCTGATGGGCTGTAAGTTTGGAGATAAGAAAAACCCGTTGTTAGTGTCTGTCCGTTCAGGGGCTCGTGTTTCCATGCCCGGTATGATGGATACGGTACTCAATCTGGGTCTGAATGATGAAGTAGTTAAAGGTATTGCGAAAAAATCCGGAAATGAACGTTTTGCATGGGATTCATACCGTCGTTTCGTTCAGATGTATGGTGATGTGGTATTGGGGATGAAGCCTAAAAGCAAAGAAGATATTGATCCGTTTGAAGAAATTATGGAAGAATTGAAGCTTTCGCGCGGAGTTCACTCTGATACAGAGCTACCTGTGGATGCGCTTCAGATTCTAGTCAAACGTTTTAAAGCTGCCGTATTGGAGGTAACAGGGAAGAGTTTTCCTGATGATCCGTGGGAGCAGCTTTGGGGGGCTATCTGTGCTGTATTTGACAGCTGGATGAACCCTCGTGCCATTTATTACCGGAAAATGCACAAAATTCCCGAAGAGTGGGGTACAGCAGTGAATGTCCAGGCCATGGTTTATGGAAATATGGGTGTTCATTCGGCAACCGGAGTTGCTTTTACCCGTGATGCCGCTACAGGCGAGAATATTTTCAATGGAGAATATCTGATTAATGCACAGGGTGAAGATGTGGTTGCGGGTATCCGTACTCCTCAGCAGATTACGCTTGAAGGTTCACGCCGTTGGGCTGCTTTACAGAATATTTCCGAAGAGGAACGTTCTCATATTTATCCTTCACTGGAAGAGGCGATGCCCGAATGTGCAAAAGACCTTTTTGATATTGAAAAGAAGCTGGAGGACTATTTTAAAGATATGCAGGATATTGAGTTTACCATACAAGACGGTAAACTGTGGTTGCTGCAAACTCGTAACGGCAAACGTACCGGTGCAGCGATGGTGAAAATAGCGATGGACTTACTTCGTGAAGGTAAAATTGACGAGCCAACCGTACTGAAACGCATCGAACCCAACAAGCTGGACGAATTACTCCACCCGGTTTTTGATAAAAAAGCAATTAAAGCCGCTAAGGTTATCGCTAAAGGGCTACCGGCTTCTCCGGGAGCTGCAACCGGAAAAATCGTTTTCTTTGCTGACGAGGCTGCTGCCTGGGCTGCTCAGCGCAAGAAAGTAATCTTGGTGCGTATCGAGACTTCGCCTGAAGATCTTGCCGGAATGGATGCTGCTCAGGGTATTTTGACTGCACGTGGAGGTATGACATCTCATGCTGCTGTGGTTGCCCGTGGTATGGGAAAATGTTGTGTTTCCGGTGCCGGTGATATTAAGATTGACTACCGCAACCGCATTGTTACAATGGCCGGAAAAGTCTATAATGAAGGAGACTGGATTTCATTGAATGGTTCAACGGGAGAGGTATATGACGGACAGATTCAAACTGCAGATGCCGAATTGGCTGGTGACTTTGGTGAGATTATGAGCTTAAGTGATAAATACACCAGAATGCACGTTCGCACAAACGCTGATACACCTCACGATGCTTTGGTCGCTCAAAAGTTTGGTGCAAAAGGAATCGGACTGTGCCGTACTGAGCACATGTTCTTTGAAGGTGCACGTATCAAGGCTATGCGTGAGATGATTCTTTCCAAAACAACGGAAGGTCGCATTGAAGCTTTGAAAAAACTACTTCCGATGCAACGTGGAGACTTCGAAGGTATCTTCCGTGCTATGGATGGCTATGGGGTGACTATTCGTCTGTTAGATCCGCCTTTGCATGAATTTGTACCTCATCAATTGGCAACACAGAAAGACCTGGCTGATGAAATGGGTATTTCACTGGAAGAGGTAAAACTGGCTTGCGATAGTTTGGAGGAATTCAACCCGATGCTGGGCCACCGTGGTTGTCGTTTGGGTAACACTTATCCTGAAATTACGGAAATGCAGGCACGGGCAATCATTGAGGCCGCACTCAACGTCAAGGCAGAAGGTGTTGATGTCTATCCTGAAATCATGGTACCTCTTGTTGGTGTAGTTGAAGAGCTTAAAGTTCAAACGGATATTATCCACCGTACAGCTCAGCAGGTTTTTGCAGAAAAAGGAACAACTATTGAATATAAAGTGGGGACTATGATTGAAGTTCCACGTGCTGCGGTTACCGCTGACAGGATTGCAAATATTGCAGAGTTCTTCTCTTTTGGAACTAATGACCTAACTCAGATGACTTTTGGTTATTCTCGGGATGATGCCGGTAAGTTTCTGAAGATCTATCAGGATTTGGGTATTCTAAAGAATGATCCGTTTGAAATCCTGGATCAGGAAGGCGTTGGGTCATTAATCAAAATGGCGGTGGAAAAAGGTCGCAGTGCAAAAGATAAACTCAAAGTTGGTATTTGTGGAGAGCATGGAGGTGAACCTTCATCAGTGAAATTCTGCCACACCGTTGGCATGGATTATGTGAGTTGTTCTCCTTTCCGGGTGCCGATTGCGCGGGTTGCTGCTGCGCAGGCTGCTTTGGAGAACTGATTAAGTAATTGTGAGTATTAAACGAGGGTGTCATTTATGGCATCCTCGTTTTTTTACTACAAATTGCGGGTCAACTATTTTATCTTCTTAGATAAAGGAATATTCAGGTTTTTAATCTCATCTGCAATCAGTTTTGCAATCGTATTTGCTCCAAAATCATTGAGATGCGTGTCGTCTTTTTTACCCTCTGGATAATTAGGATTGGATCCCGGTTCAATGTGAAGGTAAAGTTTTTTTGAGCCCTCGGGGCCATATTGAATCAATAACTTCTCCGTCAATAATTGAGCATCAATCAGTGGTGTCCCGGTTTCTTTCGCCAGATCACGCGCAGCTTGCGGATATTCTCCATGGCTGTTGGTCAATACTCCTTTGTCATTGAAACTGCGGCGGGATATGGATGTCAGCAATATCGGATTGGCTTTCTTTGAGCGGGTTTCATTGATGAATTTGCGTAAATTATCCTTGTAAGTGGTATGTGGGTTGGTATATCGGGTCGAATCTTCGCTTTTCTCATCATTGTGTCCAAACTGAATCAGCACATAATCTCCCTTTTTCAAAGCGTCAAACACCTTTTTCCATTCTCCTTCATTGATAAAACTTTTTGAGCTTCGTCCATTCAATCCACGATCGTAGATCTTGGCTGATTTATCCAGGTATAAATACAATTTTTCGGCCCACCCCGTTTCGGGTCGTTTATTCTCTTGCTTTTGAGCCATCGTTGAATCGCCGATTGTATAGATCGAAATAGACTTCCCCGATGTGCAGGATGTTAGAAGAAGAGAGGCAAGAACCAGTGTAAAGAATATTTGTTTCATCGTTTTTACTAATAATTTTCTGGTGAATATGTTTTTTCGATTACAAAGAAAGATAGAATCTGAGGTTACCATGTTTATTTTTTAGCTTATTACGGGGGAAAAATTGATTAATCCCCAACCTGAAACAGAACTTGATTGTTCTAAATAAAGAAGAGAACCCTTTGTTTGACCAGAATTGCGATCATGAATAAAAGCTTGTCGGAAATATTTAATTCATATCCGAATCCTTCCCCGGATCTGTTGATTCCCTTGCTTCAGGATATTCAGGAAATGGAAGGTTATCTTCCTCATGATATTTTGAAGGAGGTAAGTCGTTTTCTGAATGTTCCGATGAGCAGTATCTACGGTGTTGCCACTTTTTACAATCAATTTCGGCTGCACCCACCCGGAAAATACCACATACAGGTGTGTCGGGGAACGGCTTGTCACGTTTATGGATCGACCGATCTGATGGGAATTCTTCTACAAGAATTGGACATCAATGTGGGGCAGACAACTTCCGATGGACTATTTAGCCTTGAGATTGTTTCTTGCATTGGCGTTTGCGGATTAGCCCCGATACTCACCATTAACGGAGAGGTGTACCCCAAAGTTACAGCAGAGAATATACTACAGATTTTGTCTGACCTCCGGTCGAAAGCCAATAATAAGTAAGCCATGAATGCAACGATATACATTGGAAGCGGAACCTGCGGATTGGGAGCTGGCGCTGCTCGCACAGAGGCGGTTATCCGGCGGTTTGTCCGGGAGCATAATCTTACCGTTGAAATCGTTCCGGTCGGTTGTGTCGGACTCTGCTCTTCCGAACCAATTATTGATGTGAAAATGGTGGGTAAGTCCCGCATTTCCTTTGAACGTGTAACTGAAGATAATGTGATTGCCCTTCTGGAGCCTTTGTTGCTTCATGAGCAACTGCCGGATTCCCATATTCTGGGACAATATCGCGACCGTCGGTGTGAGCATTGGGTAAATGTCCCTTATCTGGACCAACATCCTTTCTTTGCTCGCCAAAAAAGAATTGTCCTGCAAAATTGCGGAGTGATTAATCCGGAAGATATACATGATTATTTCGATAAAGGCGGTTATAAAACCCTGAAGAAAGTTTTGAGGGAAAAGGCTCCTGACGAGGTATGCGAAATTGTCCTGCAAAGCGGTTTGCGTGGCAGGGGTGGAGGCGGATTTCCGACCGGAGCCAAGTGGGAAATGATGCTGGCCAAAACCGACAAGGAAAAATACCTCGTCTGTAATGCTGATGAAGGCGACCCCGGAGCTTTTATGGACCGGGCGGTTATCGAGGGCGACCCTCACCGTATGCTCGAAGGCATGGCTATTGCCGCTTTTGCTACAGGTGCGACTAAAGGATTTGTTTATATCCGTGCCGAATATCCATTGGCTACGTTGCGTTTAGCGAAGGCTATTGTTCAGGCAGAGGCGGCAGGAGCTTTGGGTAAAAACATTTTCGGTACTGGATTTAACTTTGATATCGTTATCCGCAAAGGTGCCGGCGCTTATGTTTGTGGCGAAGAGACCGCATTGATGAGCAGTATCGAAGGATTACGTGGAATGCCTTATCCGCGTCCTCCATTTCCCGTAGAGAAGGGGATCTTCGGAAAACCTACCGTGATAAATAATGTGGAGACCTTTGCAAATGTGCCGGATATTTTGGCTCACGGTGCAGAGTGGTTTAGCACGATAGGTACGGATAAGAGTAAGGGCACGAAGGTATTTGCGCTATCGGGAAAAGTAAAATATACCGGTCTGGTGGAAATCCCAATGGGAACATCCGTGCGGGAAATTATCTACGACATTGGCGGTGGCACTCCCAATGGAAAAGAATTTAAGGCGGTACAAATGGGAGGGCCTTCCGGCGGTTGCGTCAACAAAGAGAACCTGGATATTCAGGTGGACTATGATTCGTTGCTTTCCATCGGGGCAATGATGGGCTCCGGAGGAATGGTGGTGATGGATGAAGATACCTGCATGGTGGATATTGCGAAGTTTTTCATGTCGTTTATCACGCGTGAAAGTTGTGGAAAATGTACGCCTTGTCGCGAAGGTACCCGCCAGCTACTGCACATGCTGGAGGTCATAACCTCCCTACCTTGCACAGATAGCGAGGAAGAACAGGTATATCGCCATTCTTTGCTTGAAAAAATGGAACGTTTGTGCAGAGTGATTAAGGACGCCTCGCTGTGCGGACTCGGAGCTGCTGCTCCCAATTCTGCATTGAGTACGCTGCGTTGGTTTCGACAAGAATATGAAGAGCATATAACTGAATTTCACTGCCGGGCAGGAGTTTGCCCTCTGGATAATAAGCTTCCTCAGGTAAATAATGCGTCCGACTCATCGGAATCACCCAACGAGCCTTCGGGCAATGATTCCGACACGTCGGAATGATGGATTTTGGGCTGGGGAAGCTTTCCGACGCGTCGGAATCTTTGCCTGAGCCCTCGGAGAAGGTTTCCGACATGTCGGAATGTCCGCCTGAAAGCTGGGCTGACTTTCCGACGCGTCGGACGATATGACAGTCTTTTTAATTAAAACGAACGACTATGTTTTCCATCGAAATAAATAACCGGATATACGATTGCAATGCCGGAGAGACAATTCTAGATGTCTTGCGGCGCAATCAGATACAGGTGCCTACTTTCTGCTTCCTGAAAGGACATTCCCCAACGGGGGCCTGTCGCATGTGTGTGGTCGAGATTGAGGGGCGACGAAATCTTGCGGCCTCCTGCAGCGAACCGGTGGTGGAAGGCATGAAGATAAAAACGCATTCCCCCCGGGTGGTAGAAGCCCGTGAGACTATTCTGGAATTGCTTCTGGCAAATCACCCTAATGATTGTCTTTTCTGTGAAAAGTCTGGCCATTGCGAGTTTCAGAAGATAACCAATCAATATGAAGTGATGCGGGGGGCATTTCCTCGTCTTGATGAATTAAAGGCAATAGATGACTCCAGTCCTTCGATAATAAGAGACCCGAATAAATGTATTCTTTGCGGACGATGTGTTTTGGTATGCCGGGAAGTGGAGGGCGTTGCAGCCATTGACCGGACGGGGCGTGGAGGGCAAACGGTAATTGCTTCGTCCGGACTGATACCACAGGGACTTTCCCGTTGTATCAATTGCGGACAATGCGTATTGGTGTGCCCGACCGGAGCATTAACCGAAAGCAGTGAAATCCCGGAGGTACTCAAAGCGTTACAAGATCCTACAAAGAAGGTGGTGGCTCAATATGCCCCATCGGTGACCATCAGCCTGGCTGAAGAGTTTAATCTTCCTGCCGGAACAGACCTGAATGGCGTCCTCAATGCCGCATTGCGGAAAATGGGATTTTACCGGGTGTTTGATACCTCTTTTACTGCCGACCTGACCATTCTGGAAGAGTCGGCAGAATTGATTGAGCGGGTTACCAAAGGAGGAAAACTCCCTATGATTACCAGTTGCTGTCCGGGCTGGGTGAAATTTGCAGAGGAGTTTTATCCGGAATTATTACCACATCTCTCCACCTGCAAATCCCCGCAAATGATGATGGGCGCGATGATTAAAAGCTACTGGGCGGAAAAAGAACGCGTTCCGTTGGACGCGATTTACTCGGTCTCCTTTATGCCCTGTACGGCGAAGAAATTTGAAAAGGGTAGGGGCGAAATGAAGCGCGAGGAGCGGCAGGATGTCGATTCCGTACTGACGACACGTGAGCTGATTAAGCTGATTCATTTTTTCGGCATAGAGATGGATAAACTGACACCGGAAGATACCGATCCGCCGTTTGGACAACGAAGTACAGCGGGTAAAATCTTCGGTGCATCGGGTGGTGTGATGGAGGCTGCTTTGCGCACTGCGTATGAGAAAATTACCGGTGAAAATATGACTGATCTCACCATTTCCGCCGTACGTGGACTCGAAGGTGTGAAAGAAGCATTAATGAAAATTGGAAATACGGAAGTGAAGATCGGAGTGGTCAGTGGTTTGAAGAACGTGAAACACTTTCTTGAAGAGGTTAAAAACGGAACATCTGATTTGCAGTTTATCGAGGTGATGGCTTGCCCCGGTGGTTGTATCAACGGAGGTGGACAACCAGTAGAGCAGGAGACAGACACATTGATCGCAAGGATGCGTGCACTTTATACCATAGACAAGCAGGAAAACCTGCGTACTTCCCATGAAAATCCGTTTATTCAGCAATTGTACCGGGAATATCTGGGAGAACCGTTAAGTGAAAAAAGCCATCATTTACTCCATACCCGGTATCTGGATCGAAGTGATTTGGAATAAAAAGTAAACGAGGCATTTGAATCATTCCAAATGCCTCGTTTGCTTTTTAATTAAGTTATATCATTTCAATAAATGACCAAGTTGTTCCGCCTTTTGTAACATTTTCTCTCTTTGGTCTGTGCTGGAGGTTTTCATTAATCCGAAAGTAGTAACCTTAACGGGTTTTACTCCGCAGAACTCCAGCGTGCATTTCTTCATCGCTTTCAGTCCTGGACTTCCGTTTATTAACCGGTAGTACCAGGTTGGAGCGTCCATTGTTACAATGAGTCGTGCCGTTTTGCCTTTAAGCAATTTCTTGTATTTATAGGAATCAGGTTTAGTATCAAACGTAAATCCGGGCAGGAAGACCCGGTCAATAAATCCTTTGAGCAGAGCCGGAAAGGTGCTCCACCAGCAGGGATAAATAAAAACGAGGTGATCGCTCGACTCTATTTCATAAACAACGTCCATCAAATCAGGTTCCAGCTCAGTGCGGGTATTATAACCATGCCTTAGAATCGGATCAAACTTTAATTCGGACAAATGTATGGTGTTGCAAGTTGCTCCGGCTTTTTTCGCTCCCATTTCATACCGTTCGGAGAGGGCGGTTGAGAAACTGTCTTTCTCCGGATTTCCATTGATAATCAGTATCTTTTTCATAACAGTAGGTATTAGGCTTAGTATTTTGGGAAATCTATTTTTATTGTTTCTCTTTGTATATCGTCTGTTTCCAGGCGACTGAGTAAGCGGCAAAATAACCTCTGGCTCCTTTGCCGTCTTGACTCAATGGGAAAGCTCGTTTTATGTTTGTACGGATGTTTGCGGGTTGGCCTCCGAAAAGAGGATTGCGCCCCCGGTATTCATCCACAACTTCGTTGATATAACTGAGATAGTCCTTGGTGATTCCACACATTTCCACTTTAATCGTATCTCCGGGTGTTACATTCTCATCCGGTTTTTCTTTGGGAAAGAGATACATTACAGATTCGTTTTTAAGATATTTGCCATTAAAAAACTGATCATCCGTAATTCCCCATTCATCAATACTATCTGAAAGACAAATCCCGTTTTTCCAGTTGCGGAACAGGTAATAATTTGTTTCATTAGCCGGATCCTGCATAGATATTCTCACTGCAAAAGCATTCTGGTAAAAGACCTGTTTTTTCTCAACACTCATTGAGTCAATCCGGGGAACGTTATTCAGATAGCAGGAAGATGTGTAGATCTCTTTTGTGCTGTCATTATTGATATCAACATTTGATATATTCAACGTATAAGTATGGCCGGCAACGCCATAATAATTTGCAGGAGTAAGATAATTTCCCTTTTGGAGAGGATCTTCCGTCAGGATAATCTCATTCGTTCCATCGGAAAGAGTCACTGTGGCACCAGTTACACACCCGGCTTGCTGATTGGAAAAGTAGTAGGCTGTCCTCTTTAAAGTTATAATATGAGCCAGAGTGTCGGTGGTAATAGCTCCTTCCACCACAAGTTCGGGATCGGTACTGCCAAGGATTATTTTGATTTCCTCCGTACATGATGTTAACAGTGCTATCCCTACTAATAATAACGAATATATAGACTTCATAGTTTTGCTAATTTGTTAAATGTCAGGTTGCTCTATCGTTAAATCAGAATTTGAAATTATAGGTCACGGAAGGGATAAACGTGAATAAATAGGTCATTTCCGCTTTAGTTTTATAAGGATTATCCTGATCTCCTGTAAAGTTGATTGCCCAGGCATTTTTATGAGCGTAGATATTGTAAACTGAGAAGTTCCATTCTCCTTCCCATAAGCGTTTTTTCTTTTTTGTTGGTTTATAGGTCAATGAAACGTCCAATCTGTGATAATCGGGCATTCGGTATTCATTGCGGTTGGAGTAAACAGGAACGATTACGCTACCCACATTCATCCGGGCAACAGGGTAGGTAACTGGTTGTCCCGAAGCATAGACGAAATTTGCTCCCAACGAATATTTTTCATTAAAATCATGATTGGCAACGATGTACACAGTATGCGGCCTGTCATATGGGGCTACGTAGCTATTGTTGTTATTTACTCCATCAATAGTCCTGACGGAATGTGAATATGCATAGCTTATCCATCCTGTTGTAGAGCCTTTTGTCTTTTGCAAAAGAAATTCGGCTCCGTAAGCGTGTGATCTCCCGAAGCGTAGTTCTCCATCCAGCTTTTTATTGAGTAATAATTGCGCGTGGTCACGAAAGTCGATTGTATTATGCATATCCTTGTAAAACAGTTCAACGGAAGCTTCAACTGAATTATCCAGGAAATTATGAAAATAGCCTGCTGCAAACTGGTCACAGGTTTGTGGCTTAACATTGGGACTGGCGGTAAACCAAAGATCAAGAGGTGTGCCGGCTGTTGAATTGGAGGCCATCTGCAGAAACTGATTGGTCCGGGAATAATTGGCTTTAACCGAAGAATGAGCATCCAGCTGGTATGTTACTCCGGCGCGGGGTGAAAGCCGGACAAACGTTTTTATAAACCGGCCATTTCCATAAACTGTAGAATCGGTAGAGTTATAGATCTCGTCATAATGATAAATCGTAGAGGCTCCTACGTTTGAGAAAACATTTAATCGAAGACCCGCTTTTACCGATAACCTATCCGATAATTTAAAGTCTCCGGAGGTGTAAATGGCTTGTTCCAGTGCGTTATTATCCGGCAAAATATAGGGGTCATAACTTGTTGTACCACCAGATGATATTACGGTGCCCGGGCTCAGTTTGTGGAATGTACTTTGATATCCAAATTTGTAGGTTGCTTCTGGTGATTTATAGTATGAAAAATCATACTTTAACCCAAAGTCGCGCATTTTATAGCGCCATTCGAAGTTGCTCTCATCGCTCATACTCGATTCCAGTCCATAGCGGTAATTACAATAAATCAGCGATAGGTTAGTGAACAGATTTTTTGAGTAAAGGTGGTTCCATCTGACGGAGAAAGTACTGTTCCCAAAGTCAAAACCGGCATCTTTATTCCTGAAAACGTCTTGTCCGAGATAGCCGGAAATGAAAAGTCGGTTATTATCGTCAAAGCGATGGCTTACCTTGGCATTAAAGTCGTAGAAGTAAAGCTGATTATCCCGGATCTTTTCGTCCTTGGATAGCTTCAGAAAAAGGTCGGCATACGTGCGTCGGGCAGAGACGATAAAGGAGGTTTTGTCTTTGTTGATGGGGCCTTCCAGTGTTAACCGGCTTGAAATCGTTCCGATACCTCCGCTGCCAGACAGCTTTTTCGAGTTTCCGTCTTTCATATTCACCTCCAGAAGCGATGATAGTCGCCCGTCGTAGGTTGCCGGAACATCCCCTTTATACAAAGTCAGATTCTTGATGGCATCATTATTAAAGACCGAAAAGAAACCCATCAAATGAGAGGCGTTATATACTGTTGCTTCATCGAGGATAATCAGGTTCTGGTCAATACCACCACCACGGACACTGAAACTCGAAGTTCCTTCACCGGCTGAAACCACCCCGGGAAGCAACTGGATAGCCTTAATCAGATCCACTTCACCCATAAGCGCCGGGATCTTACGGATAGTACCGATTTCAATTTTCTGTGCACTCATCTCATTTCGTTTCACATTAGCGTCTTTGCGGTCGGCTGTTACGGTTACTTCCTGAAGACTGCGTGTATCAGGGGTAAGTTCCACGTTCATACGGGTACTGACATCCAGCGTGACTTTTTTCGTTACAGTCTTGTATCCTACATAGTTGAAATCAATCTCATAAGTTCCTTGGGGGAGTTTAAGCGAATAAAATCCATAGTTGTTTGTTACTACGCCTATTCCTTTCCCTTTGATTGAAATGGTCGCGCCTATAAGCACCTCTCCGTTGGTATTATCTTTCACATATCCGTTCAGGCTGACTTTTTCTCCCGGATTTGTTGCATATATCAATGATACAAATCCGATAAAAAGAGTCAGTATTATGCTTTTCTTTGCTTTCATAAACTGCTATTTGTGTTTGCGGCGGCAAAGATGCGAATTAAGCATTTCTCTTTTTATTCAATTCAGATAAAAGGGAGAAAATCGGCTATGAAAAAAGGAATTCAGAAGATAAAAGTTGCGGAAAAGTCCATTCAAAGCAACAATATTCGATAATGCAGACAAGAAAAACCCCCATCAGGTGATTTACTGATAGGGGATTAATTCACTTTGGCGCTTTGTAAATTTTCTTTTTCCAGAATACAGAATAAGCGGCAAAATAGCCTCTGGCACCGGTTTCTCCGACATCAAGTGGGGGCGAAGTTCGGATAACATTCGTACGAATGTTGGCCGGTTGGCTGCCAAACATTGGATTTTGTCCCCGGTAAGCCTCGATAGCTTCACGGATAAAGTTGAAATAATCTTTGGTAATTCCGCAGGCTTCAAGTTTAACGGTATTATTGTCGCGGATGTACTGCTTATGCCTGAATCGGGGGAAAAGATAAATCTTCAGGTCATTGGTCATGAATTCCGGACTGAAGAAGTTATCGTCTGTAATATTCCATAAAATAATACTATCAGTGACAAGAGAATCATTTTTCCAGACCCGAAACAGATAATAGTTTGTTTCCTCTGGAGGGTCTTTCAGATAAACCTGTATAACAAAAGCATCTTCATAAACCATTTTTCTTTTAGTGATCGTAAACGAATCGACCGGGGCAATCGAATTTAGTTTACAAGAAGCTGTGTAAGTTTCAGAAATGCCATCTTTGTTGGCATCTACATTACTAATGTTAATAGTATAGATTTGTCCTTTCACTCCGAAGTAATTTGAAGGTGTCATATAAATACCGGCGCTATCCGGATCTTCTTTCATTTGAATCTTATGAGTCTCATGTGTCTCAGCATTGCTGTCGGAAAGCATAACTATGGCATCGGAGATACGTTCTGCTTTTTGATTTGAAAAATAATCAGCAGTTCTTTTCAGAATTATCTTATGAGCCATAGTATCAGTCGTGATAACTCCTTCCACAATCAGTTGCGGATCCATACTGCCCAGATTGACATTAATGAATTTCGTACAGGAACCCATTATTATAAATAAGACTATCAGAAGAAGTATCGGTAAGTTTCTCATTATTAAATTCCTTAGAATTTGAAATTGTATGTAACAGAGGGGATAATAGAGTACAGATAGGTCATTTCAGCTCTGGTCTCTGAATCATTCCCTGCTTTTCTATAGTTGACAAAGTTTATAGTCCATGCATTTTTGCGGGCATAAACATTATAAATGGAAAAGTTCCATTCGCCATTCCAGAAGTGTTTCCTTTTGCTAATAGGTTCCCATGTCATAGCCAGGTCAAGACGGTGGTATTCTGGCATCCTGTAAGCATTTCGATCGGAATAAACCGGTAGGTTGAGCTTGTCAAATTCCATACGCGCAATCGGATATGTAATAGGACGGCCGGAGCTGAAAATAAATGTTGCACCACAAGAGAGGTTTTTTTTCAATTCCTGATTGACTATCACGTAAACCGTGTGAGGTCGGTCATAGGGTGAATAATAGGATTGGTCTTTATTAATATCTTTGATTGTTCTTGTTGACTTCGAATAAGAATAGCTAATCCAACCGGTGGTCTTTCCTTTCGTTTTCTGGAAAAGAAATTCAGAACCAATTGCTTCTGAGTTTCCAAATCTTAGCTCGCCTTCCAATAGCCGGTTATGGAGTAATTGTGCATGATCCCTGAAGTCTATTGTGTGTTTCATTTTTTTGTAGTACACTTCGAAGGAGGTTTCGTAAGTATTATTACCAAAATTTCTGAAAAACCCGAACGAATATTGGTCACATGTCTGAGGTTTCACGTAAGGACTGGCTGTAAACCATAAATCAAGTGGCGTTCCGGAGGTCGAGTTAGAAGCCATTTGCAAAAATTGGTTGGTATGAGAGTAATTCAGCTTAAACGAAGAGTTTGAATTAAACTGCCAGCGAAAACCAATTCGCGGAGAAAGTCTCAGGTAGGTGTTGAAAAAGTTATTATTACCGTATGTCATTGAGTCTTCAGGATTGTAATTTTGATCATACTTATAAACAGTCGTACCGCCGACATTTGAAAATGCATTTAACCGGATGCCCACTTTAATATTTATCTTTTGGGAAAGTGAGAAATCATTAGAAATATAAATAGCCTGTTCCACTGATTTGTTTTCGGGCAGAATAAATGGTTTTTGATCATTCGCTGACCCGGTAGAGGTTATTGTACCAGGATTGAATTTATGTAGCACCGCTTGATAACCAAACTTAACGGATGTACTATTATGCAAATGAGTAAAATCGTAACGGATGTTGAAATCTCTCATTTTATATTTCCAGTCAAAATTGCTGTCATCAGATACTGTTGATGCCAACTGATATCCATAACTGCTATACATTAATGAGAGATTGCTTGACATTCTTCTTGAGAATAAGTGATTCCAGCGTATAGACATGGCATCGTTTCCGTAATTATTTGCTACATCCAGAGTTTTAAAATTGTCTTTACCCATATAGGCGGATAGGTAAAGGCGGTTATTATTGTCTATCTGGTGATCGATCTTGAAGTTTAGGTCATAGAAGTTCAGTTTGTTATTTTTGATTCTATCCTCATTCGATAATTTGAGAAAAAGGTCAGCGTATGTGCGTCGTGCAGCAATTAAAAATGTTGTCCGGTTACTCAACGGTCCATCAATGGCGATTCTGCTGGAGATAGGACCAACACCTCCACTCCCGGATATTTTGTTGTAATTTCCTTCTTTCATCCTGACATCGAGTAGAGAAGAGAGGCGACCATCGTACAATACCGGAATATCTCCTTTATAAAGTGTCAGGTTTTTAATTGCATCATTATTGAATGTGGAAAAGAAACCCATCAGGTGAGAGGCGTTATATACAGTTGCTTCATCTAATAGAATTAGATTTTGATCCGAGCTGCCTCCACGGACAATGAAACTGGAAGTTCCTTCATCCACTGTAGACACCCCCGGGAGCAACTGAATTACTTTCAGTAGGTCAACTTCCCCCATAAATGCAGGAATTTTTCGGATTTCTTCTATTCCAAGTTTATGAACTCCCAACATATTATTTCTGACATTTTCGTCGTTGCGTCCTGTTGTTACCACAAGTTCCTGCAGGTTGCTTGATAACCCAATTAGTTTAAAAGTTATTGATTTGTTCTTGTCGAGGGTCACTTTCTGATTCAGGATCTTATAACCAACCAGAAAGACATTCAGATTGTAACTTCCAACTGGTAAAGCAAAGGCAAAAAATCCCTTACTATTGGTGGTAATTATGGTTTCTGATTCTTTAACTCTGACGGTTGCTCCGACCAATGCCTGACCGTTAGTCGCATCTGTTACGTATCCGCTTAATGTGACTAAATCGACCTGATTTTCAGAAAATGAGTAAAATACAAGCCGGAATAAGAAAAATAGAATCAACAATTTCCTTAATGGCATGGAATTTCGTTTTGAATCAGTGGATCAATAAGAAAAATACAGTGTAGTTCACCGGGGACTGAAGGTATCTGATTTTAAAAGTTAGCTTTATCGTTGCCGGGAATTCTGCCTATATACGGATGTCTTCTACTTAGTTCATCTTTCCATAATCATTGCTGATAAATGCCAGTCTCAGGAAGTAGATAAATCTACTCCAGTACAATCTCTTTTCTTATTAAAACAGTTTCAAAAAATGAAATGTTCTGAATATCTCAAATAAGGTTGTCGGGAATAATTGCTTATTGAGATGAATCTCAAAGAATATTTGGTATGACTCTGTTTGGGTTGAGAAATGTAGGGCGAAACAATTAATCATCCCCGTTGTTATAACAAGCAGAATATTGAAAATCATACTTCTCCGTAATCATGAGATATGTATGACCTTCAGATTCTAAATCCACAAACGGCTAAAAATAGTTCATTGTGAGTTTTAAAAAAGACGTAGATTATAAAGTTTGATTAAATGATTTAAGTGTATGAATAAGTTGCTGATAATTGCATTAGTAGGTGTCCTGAATATTATAAGCAGCACCGCAAAAGGTTTCTATAGTTTTAAAGCTAAAACCATAGAAGGAAAGAATATCTCTATGACAAAGTTCAGAGGACATAAGATTCTGATCGTAAATGTGGCTTCTAAATGTGGGTTCACCCCTGAATACAGCAAACTACAGGCGCTTTATCTGAAATATAAAGACCGTAATTTTGTAATAGTAGGTTTTCCTGCAAATAACTTCAAGGAGCAGGAACCGGGTACGAATGAAGAGATTCGACAGTTCTGTACGCTGAATTATCAGGTTAGCTTTCCTTTAATGAGTAAAATATCCGTAAGGGGTGAAGACATGCACCCGATTTATCACTGGCTGACGGAAAAGAAGCAAAACGGTGTTTTTGATGCGCCCGTAAAATGGAACTTTCAGAAGTTTCTGATTGATGAGAAAGGCAATCTTATCGGATTTATGGAGCCCGGTAAGAACCCGGATTATGATAAAATATCCCGCTGGATTGAGACAGGAGAGTGGAAGCAATAATTGCAATAAATAGAAATGCCCGGAAATCTGATTGATTCCGGACATTTCTATTTTTATTGAATTTGACGTTTGATTAGTGACATCCGCAACCGCTACCGCAGCCACCACCTGCTTCAGTGCTGCAAGACTCTTCGCCTTCTCCACATCCGCAAGAACCGCAACCGCCTCCGCAGCCACCGCCCATAGCTTGTTTCAGCTCTTCTTCGCTGGCATCGCGTACTTCGATCACTTCACCTACAAAGTGCAATGTCTCACCAGCCAATGGGTGATTGAAGTCAAGAACAACAACATCGTCTTTTACTTCAACTACGCTGGCGTTCATGCGGTTACCCATATTGTCCATCATCGGGATAACGTTACCAGGGAAGATTACCTCTTCGTCGAATTTGCCTTCAACTTCAAACATGTTGCGTGGAAGATCCATCACATGCTCGTCCTGATATTCTCCATATGCTTGTTCGCTTTCAAGTTTGAAATCGAATTTGCTGCCTTGTTTCATGCCAGCCAGTTTGTCTTCAAAAGCTTCCAGCATTTGTCCGGTACCAAAGATAAACTGCAAAGGTACTTCGGCTGTTGCTTTTTCCATCAATTCTGGTTGTTCACCCTCTCCGCCAACAAATAAATCGTATGTGGCTGCTACAAATTTTCCTGCTTTAATTTCCATATTGCTAATTGAGTATTTCCCTTTAGAAGGAGTTTAAAATGTTATTTCACCCTATGTCCGGGCAAATCTTGGTTATAAACAAAATTCAATTCAGTTTTGTTTCCACCATTGTGATGCAAACATACAGAATATTTTTCGAATGGCTGATATAGTGCTGTTTGCACTGTCAATTTTTAACAACGCAATCGAATTTATTTTAAATAATTAGCGAAAATGGAAACGGACCTAACGGCTGATTATTTTTTCATTCCATGCCTGCCCATAAATCCCCAACCTCCGCTACCAATCAGAAACCCAAACGCGTACCAGGCTCCGTTGTTATTTTGTGCATACATAGTCACATTATCCCGGAAGATCATGCCAATCAGGTCAAACGGAGCAATAAATCCATGCCATAATCCGCCCCAGAATCCATAGGTATGCCCCTTTAAACAGGCATCTACCACCTCTTTTTGTGCGCAACTGCAAAGTCCGATGATAATCATCAGGATAAATATTCCTCTGATTGCAAGTTCTCGGTTTTTCATGACTCTTGATTTTTAAGTTTACAAAAGAAAAAGCGCCAAATGTATTTTTGAAAATAACATTCAGCGCTTTTAAGATGTTCAGTCTCGTTTTATCGTTTGTTCAATGGCGTAAATTCCTGACGTTCTGATACGTTTTTGTAAGCCGGACGGATAATGCGACGACCGTCGAAGTTTAACTCTTCAATGCGGTGAGCACACCAGCCCGCAATTCTCGACATTGCAAATAGAGGGGTGTATACCTCTTGTGGCAATCCGATCATTTCGTAAACAAAACCGGAGTAGAAGTCTACATTGGCACAAACACGTTTATTTACTTTGTTGCCTTTAAAGTTCATGAAGGCTTCAACGCCTCTTTCTTCCAGTTTTTCAAGAAATGCAAATTCTTCCTCACGTTTCTTCTCTTTAGCCAGATCACGGGCCATTTCTTTAAGAAGTTCTGCGCGTGGGTCAGAGATCGTGTAGACAGCGTGTCCGATACCGTAGATTAAGCCTTTGTGGTTGTACACCTTTTTGTTGAGCATCTTCATCAGGTAATCCGTAATCTCGCTGTCGCTGTTCCAGTCTTTTATATTTTCCTTGAGGTGATTAAACATGTCAATTACCTTCAGGTTGGCACCTCCATGCAATGGCCCTTTGAGTGAGCCAATCGCTGCCGAAATTGAAGAGTAAGTATCCGTTTCTGTCGAACTGGTAACACGTACGGTAAAGGTAGAGTTGTTACCACCACCGTGCTCAGCGTGCAGTATTAACGCCAGGTCAAGTGTACGGGCATCCAGTTCGGTATAGTTACCTTTTCCTTTCAGCATGTACAGGAAGTTTTCTGCAAGTGACATACCCTCTTGCGGGTGACGGATATGCAGCGAACGATATTGCTGGTTGTGACGCATTACGTGGTAAGCGTAAGCCACAATTGTCGGGAATTTGGCAATCAGATTGATAGACTGACGTACCAGATTTTCACGGGAATTGTCGTCTGCATTTTCATCAAACGTGTGCATAACCAACACCTGACGGGCGAGGATATTCATGATATCGGTTCCACGTAGGAAGAGGATATTCATTTTTTCATCCTGACTAAGGGCACACAGGTCATTCAATGTATTGTTGAAAAGATCAAGCTCTTCTCTGTCAGGAAGGTATCCTGATAAAAGCAGAAATGCAGTTTCCTCAAATCCGTAACGGTTATCGGCTTCTACTCCTTTAACCAGATCATCTACATCAATACCACGGTAAAGTAATTTACCCGGTACAGCCTGCAATCCACCCTCAGGAAGTCGCTCATAACCTACAACGTCACCTACATTGGTCAGACCAACCAATACCCCGGAATGGTCTTCGTTGCGCAAGCCCCTTTTTACATTGAACTTGGTGAAAAGTTCAGGATCTATTGTCGTAGTCTTTTTGATTGACTCCGACAATTTGTAAATCATATAATCTTTCTTCATTATGATCGTGTTTTTTGAGTTTCCAGTATTTAATTACTCCATAAAGTTCAATGCACAACCTGCTTTAAACCATTCGATTTGAAGTTCATTGTAAGTGTGCAGCGCTTCAAATGACTCGGTCGTACCGTCGCTGTGCTTTACGGTAATCAGCAGGTTTTTACCCGGAGTAAACGAGTCAAGACCAGTAACCGAGATTTGGTCGTTTTCACGGATCTTATCGTAATCTGCTTTATCGGCAAAAGTCAGAGCCAATACACCCTGTTTCTTCAGGTTGGTTTCGTGGATACGGGCAAATGATTTTGCAAGAATTGCCTTTACGTTTAAGAAACGCGGTTCCATAGCTGCATGTTCACGGGAAGAACCTTCACCGTAGTTTTCTTCAGCCACTACGATTGAGCCGATCCCTTGTTTTTTGTACGCTTTTGCTACTGATGAAACCTTGTCATAAGAACCATCCAGCGTATTCAATACTGCATTTGCCTGATCGTTGAAGAAGTTGATTGCACCCATCAGGAGGTTATCCGAAATATTCTCCAGGTGACCACGGTATTTCAACCACGGGCCAGCCATAGAGATATGGTCTGTTGTACATTTTCCTTTTGCTTTGATCAACAGTTGAAGACCTTCATAGTTTTTGCCATCCCAAGGCTTGAATGGTTCCAGTTTCTGAAGACGTTCTGAACCCGGTGCAATGGCAACATCAATCGAAGCACCGTCAGCAGCAGGAGCGATGTAACCGGCATCTTCTACAGCATATCCTTTTACCGGAAGTTCATCACCGGTTGGAGGATCAAGTTTTACTTCCTGGCCCAGTTTATTAACCAAAGTATCAGTCAGAGGATTGAAGCACAAATCACCAGAGATAGAGAGGGCAGTCGTCAGTTCCGGTGATGCTACGAAAGCATATGTATTCGGATTTCCATCATTACGCTTTGCAAAGTTACGGTTGAATGAGGTAACGATCGAGTTTGGACGTTCCGGATTGTCGGTTTTTCGTTTCCACTGACCAATACATGGGCCGCAGGCATTTGCCATGACCACACCACCAATGCTTTCCAGGTCAGAAAGTATTCCGTCACGCTGAGCGGTGTAACGTACCTGCTCCGAACCCGGATTAATCAGGTATTCAGCTTTCACTTCAATGTTTTTAGCAGCCGCCTGACGTGCCACTGAGGCTGCACGGCTCATATCTTCGTAAGAAGAATTGGTACAAGAACCGATCAGACCCACTTCCATTTTTTGAGGATAACCTTTCTCTTTTACGATTTTCACGAATTCAGAGATTGGAAACGCAGCATCAGGAGTGAACGGTCCGTTGATGTATGGCTCTAAAGTAGAAAGATCGATTTCGATTACGCGATCGTAATATTTTTCTGGCGCAGACACGACTTCTGCATCCGGTTGCAGGTACTCAGCAATTGCATTAGCCGAAGCTGCAATTTCTTCACGTCCGGTCGCGGTCAGGTATTCTGCGATTTTTACATCGTAAGGGAATACAGAGGTAGTTGCACCTACTTCGGCACCCATGTTGCAGATCGTCGCTTTGCCGGTTGCTGAAAGTGAAGCCGTGCCTTCTCCGAAATATTCGATGATAGCGTTGGTTCCTCCTTTAACAGTAAGGATGCCTGCCAGTTTCAGGATTACATCTTTCGGAGATGCCCAGCCATTGAGTTTACCGGTCAGTTTTACACCGATCAGTTTAGGCATTTTCAGCTCCCAAGGCATTCCGGCCATCACATCCACGGCGTCGGCGCCACCCACACCGATGGCGATCATGCCCATACCTCCGGCGTTAGGAGTGTGAGAGTCGGTTCCTACCATCATTCCACCCGGGAATGCGTAATTTTCAAGTACAACCTGGTGGATGATACCGGCACCCGGTTTCCAGAACCCGATTCCGTATTTAGAAGAAACGGAACGAAGGAAATCATATACCTCACGGTTGCTGTTTTCGGCAAATGCAGTGTCCACCTTTGCGTTTACTTCAGCAGCAATCAGGTGGTCGCAGTGAACGGTGCTGGGTACGGCGGTTTTAGCTCGACCGGCATTCATAAACTGAAGCAAAGCCATCTGTGCGGTCGCATCCTGCATCGCTACGCGGTCAGGAGCAAAGTTTACGTAATCCACACCACGTTCGAAGTTTGCCAATTGATCAGCATCAAACAGGTGAGCATAAAGAATTTTTTCGCTGAGCGTCATCGGCCTTTGCAGGAGAGCCTTCGCCCGGCTTATTTTGTCAGGATAGGAAAGGTGAACTTTTTTTACAAGATCGAGGTCAAAAACTTGTTTCATTTTCTATCGTTTTTAAATGAGTATTTGCGCAAAAATAGTGATTATAATCTATATAAATTGCATGTAATCAAATATTTTCCTTATAAATATACGCTTGTTTTGTATGTGTTTTACTTAGAACCAATATAAACAGAGGATTAGCGGATTCTATATATGCAAAAAAATAACTGACTCTTTAACAGATTAGGATTCAGAATTGTTTTCATGAGTCTGCATTTTCGGCCTATTTTGTCTTTGAATGGCTTTTGGTGGCTGTTTCTGGTATTTCTTCTTAATTGTATATTGTCTGGATTTGAGTATAAATATACGCTTTCGGTCTGGGTAGTCAGAATGAACGGTGGAACAGGGATTTTTCGGTAAGAAGTATCGGTTGATATTTGTTTATTTATCGCTTAAACGATAAGTTTGCAGTATGAATCGAAGCCTTTATATATTCAATCCGGATCATGATTTAGCCCTTGCCAACGGTGATGCTAATTTCAATCCGCCAGTCTCTGCAAGAACTTTTGCTTCGGATTTAGCTGCATTACCGTTGTGGTATGCGTCACCGGATAGTTTTGTGTGGGCAAGATTGGAAGACTCCGGTTGGTTGACTCGGATTCAGGATTCTTTTCCACAGCTTTCGGATATTTACATAGGTTCAAATCCGGATAATATTCATGTGAAATCAGTTCATCCGTGGGGCTGGAATAAATCGGTTTGTAAGAAACTTGCAGAATCAGGTATTGGTGATTCCATCCTTCCTGATTTTTACAGGTTGGATAAAATAAGGGAATTGTCTCATCGTAGAATTGCCGTACAAGCTTTGCGTTTTATCCGGGAGGATGACGCTTTATCACCCGGATTGCCTTTGCCGGCAAAGCTTTTGGATGGAAATCAAATTGATGAATTTGCCCAAAAGTATAGTTCCGTGGTATTCAAAGCACCCTGGTCAGGAAGTGGAAAGGGGCTATATTGGGCGACCGCACCTGTATCGGAAAGCATTCGCGGATGGTGCAGGAAGATTGCGAAGAAACAGGGCTGTGTAGTGGGTGAAGAGGTGTACAATAAACTTCAGGATTTTGCAATGGAGTTTTTGTGTGACAGGGGCAATGTTTCATTTGCCGGTTACTCGTTGTTTGAAACTGAAAACGGAACCTACAAGAGTAATGAATTGCTGAGTGATGAGATGATTGTTGAAAGGTTAACTGCCGGTGGATTAACTTCCGATCTGTTGCAAAGAGTGCGTAGCAGGTTGGTGGAGTTTATCCAAAATGAGATTGCCATGTTTTACAGTGGTTATCTGGGAGTGGATATGTTTGTATATGAGAAAGAAGGTAGGGTTATGCTTCATCCTTGTGTGGAGATCAACCTGAGAATGACTATGGGGCTGGTCGCCCGGATGTTTTATGACCGTTATGTTCTTCGCGGGAAAACCGGTCGGTTTGTTGTAGATCACTTCTCTCAACCGGGCTTCCTGAAACAAGACCATTTAAAAAGAATGAGCGATTTTCCGTTAGTTGTTGAGGATGGTCGGATTGTAAAAGGTTATCTTTCACTGACTCCGGTTACGGAGCATACTTTCTACAGGGTTAGGGTGGAAATTTAGATCAAAAAAGTACACCTGTACAAACTTCTATCTTTGTACACGATATTCTATAGTACGTTTGTGGTTCATAAATACATTTGCAAATCAGATATTTAGCATTTTATTTAATCGTACTATAACTATGGAAAACAGAACATTTACTTGCCAGCCCAGATTGCCAGACAATTTGAGAATCTTAGAGAATCCAGGAGCGGAAATCCCAATTCCTGGATTTATTTAGTCCATAAATCTCTCTTTGCGATTTGAGGAGAGGAGCCGCTTTATACAAAAGTTATCCACCAAACACACAACTAATTATCACAAAACACATGAAGCAGAAATTTAATTCATTTCTGATGGCTATCTCAATAGCTGTCCTGTTTCCCTTCAGCTCTTCATTCGCTCAACGCAAAATGGAGAAACTGGACAGGGGAGTGGTTGCTGTGCTAAACAGCTCCGGAAATTACTTCGTCAGTTGGCGCTATTTTGCCACTGACCCCGAAAACATCACCTATAATGTTTATGCCCAGAGATCGGGCGCATCTGTCTTTACCAAATTAAACAGTACACCTTTGACAGTGACAAACTTTCAGCCGACAGCCGGTACTGTTGCCAATGGAACGAAGATTTATGTTGTTCCGGTAATCAATGGCGTTGAAGGAACTCCGAGTAGCACTTTTACCGTGAATGCTGCCGGATTTAATCAATACCGGAGTGCCTATATGGATATTACCTATAATCCGGCCAATGACGGACTGGAGCTTTACAAATACTATACAAAGTTTTGCTGGCCGACTGACCTGGACGGTGACGGGGAGTATGATTTTGTCGTTGACCGTCTTTCCGTGGATGGCGGCACTCACAAAATTCAGGCGTACCTCCGTAATGGAACCTTGTTGTGGACCGTCGATATGGGTCCGAATGTTTCTATTGACCAGGGACAGGATGACATGGTGATTGCCTATGATATGGATGGCGACAACAAAGCAGAAGTGGTTATCAAGAGTAGCGACGGGACTAAGTTTGCCAATGGCAAAGGTGTTTTCGGTTCAACTACATTAGATACAGACAATGATGGCATTGTGGATTATAATTCTCAGAATGTAAAGAACCCGCCACAATACATTACCGCAATTGACGGAATGACCGGTAATGAAAAGAACAGTATTGAGATGAAATATCCCTCAAACTATTCCCGTACCAATAAAGCCATTTTTATGGGTACCGAGTATAGTAACCTCAACGGACACATGGCGATTGTCTATCTGGACGGTAAGCACCCGAGTGTCGGTTTTATTTACAAAACACGTACCAGCTCTGACCAGTATCACTGGTATTATGCGTCTGCCTATGGTTATAACAAATCGGGGCAGTGGGTGAACTGGTACAACTGGGAACGGGGAAAACTGGATGCCGCCGAGGCGCACTCTATCCGTTCCGCTGACGTTGATCTGGATGGCCATGACGAATTGCTCGATATCGGTTATGGAATTAAATACGATGGCACAGTGGCTTTCAATGCTCACATCAGTCACGGAGACCGCTTCCGTGTAGGTGATATTGACCCGGAACGTCCCGGACTTGAGACTTTTGCCATCCAACAGAATGCAAGCAGTATGCTGGGGCAGCTAATTTATGATTCCGGTACAGGAGAAGCCATTAAGAAGTTCTATCTGTCCGGTGTTGGTGATGTGGGACGTGGCGAATGTATGGATGTGGATTCTACCCGTATTGGATATGAATTCTGGTCCACTATGCCCAATATATACGATGCCAAAGGAAATATTCTGTATGAAGGCTCTACTCCCTGGCCCTATGAAGGTGTTTGGTGGGATGGCGATTTAGCCCGTGAATCACTTCAGGCATCTGATGGTAGCGGTTTTAATGCCGACATTCGAAAATATAGCATGTCATCCCATACATTTGGTACCCGGTTGATTGAATTTGCCAAGATGTCCGGCTGGCAATTGAAGTCGGAGTGGGGAGTACGTCCCGCATTCTTTGGCGATATTGCCGGAGACTGGCGTGAAGAGGTGATCCTGGAGAAAAAAGGAACGCAGGTTGTAGGTGACACTACTTTATCTACTTGTCCGGGAATTGTTGCGTTTTCGACAGATTACCCAACCGATAAACGAATCTATTGCCTGATGCAGAATCCGGCATACCGTATGCAGGCTACCACTAAAGGATATTACCAATCGGCTTATCCCGATTTTTATCTGGGATACAGCATGCCAGTGCCCCCGGTTTCTCCTGTTCAGAAATCCAAACTAACCTGGTTGTCAGGTTCTTCATTTGATAAATCGGGAGCCAACTTTGTACTTGATGATGAAAAGACAACTTCTGCATTCACCGATGGTGATGATGTAATGTTTGATATTTCAGGAGATAATTCAACTGATATTAAGCTGAATACAGATCTGTCCCCATCGAAGATTTGGGCAATAAATCCTCTCGGCCACGATTATACTCTATCAGGTAACGGAAAGCTTACCGGCAATATGGAGCTGGTAAAGTCCCAGAATGGTACATTTACCCTGAATGGAAATCATACCTATACGGGTAAAACCTCAATTTCCGAAGGTTCCCTCTTTGTAAATGGCTCACTGGCAAGTCCGGTTTCTCTTCTTGCAAAAGGAACGTTGGGTGGAAATGCGGTAATCAACGGTGGCATAACCCTCAATCCGGGACTGAATGTCGAAGGCGGGCGTCTTGCTCCGGGTAATGGCCTAGTTGCCGGAAAACTGGGTAAAATGATTATCAATGGAAATGTGACAATGCCCGGAAAGGTAAACGTCCACATTGATATGCTGCCTTTTGATTCCTATAAAAATGACTCCCTGGTGATAAATGGTAGCCTGACGCTGACCGGTGTGAACTATGTCGTTCTCAATACAGAAAGCGGAGTATTACCTCCGGGAACCTACTCTTTGATCAACTGGACCGGAACATTGACCGGTTCTGTGGCAAACTTTGCCGTTAAGGGAATCAGCGGTATTTCCATGTCATTGGTTATTGAAAATAATACGCTGAAACTGGTTGTAAATGCCACACGCTCTGCCGGTTCGGTAGTATGGAGTGGAAAAGAGAATACCAACTGGGACTTTGCTTCGGCAAACTTTAAAATTAACGGCAACCCTACCTATTTCGTGAATGGCGATACGGTTTTGTTTAACGACAGTGCGCTTGTAAAAACGGTTTCACTTACTGATAACATGACCACTGCCGGAACCACTTTCAACAACAACACAGCTTATATCCTCAAAGGAACAGGCGGAATCGCCGGTAGCGGAGATTTTGTGAAATCGGGACGTGGTTTGCTGGATATTCAGACTACGAATAATACTTACACCGGTAAGATCTTGCTGAATAATACTTTGTTACAGGTTGCATCGCTGGCAGATGCGGGAATGGCAGGTTCTCTGGGAGCTACGACAGTTACTGACCCGGCTAATTTTACAATGGCAGATAGTCGATTGATTATAAACGCTGTAACGACAAATAGTAACCGCGGTATTACTTTTACCGGAAATGATACGTTGAACATACCTAAATCAAACGGAGTGGCGTCGCTGACAGGATTGCTGACAGGTACCGGAAGAATAGTGAAAAGTGGCCCCGGTCAGCTAAATATCTCCGGGACTGTGGCGAATACCTATACCGGTGGAACTGAAATTTCCGGTGGAGTAGTGGGCTTAGGAACACTTCTGATGAATACTTCGGGTTTAGGTTCAGGGCCGATTACATTGGCAAATGGTGGAACCATCAAAATGTACTACAATACCGCTGATTATAGCCAAAAGCCGGTGTGGAATATCACGGTTCCTTCCGGCCAAACGGGATCCCTGATTGCATCAGGACGTTGCATAATCAGCGGAACAATCAGCGGAGCGGGAACTTTATATTACAATGTGCCTTACGTTCGTGCTGACCTGGTTTCAAATTGTACCAATTTTACCGGCAAACTCATTGTTACAACAGATGGTGATGGTGGCTCTTTCCGGATTACAGCCAATGCAAACGGACTTCCGGCTGCAAACGTGCAATTATCAAACCTCGTAGGTATGGGGGCTTACTCTTCAACAGGAACCAGCTCAACAAGCAATAGCACTGTTGTTAAGATTGGTTCGCTGTCAGGAGATGCCGGATCTACAGTCGGTGGCGGTACCTGGCAAATCGGGAATAATAACCAGGACGCAGTATTTAACGGAATCTTCACCGATGGCGCAACGGTAACCAAAATTGGTACCGGTGCATGGACACTAAGCGGAGCAAGTACCTGTACAGCTACATTTACTATCAGTGGGGGTAAAGTGATTGTGACCAATACAACAGGAAGTGCAACCGGTACAGGAACGGTTGTTGTAAGTAACGGTGCAATGTTAGCCGGTACGGGAACAATCAGTGGTACGACTGTTCTTTATTCCGGTGCAACAGTAATGCCTGGAAATTCAGCCATCGGTACGCTTAAGTTTGGCTCAAACCTGTCATTGGCAAATGGTTCTAAAACCTCCATTCTTGTATCAGGTACCAATAACAGCAAACTGGCAGTAACCGGCACAATAACCCTCGGGGGTACACTTGAATTGAGCAATAGCGGTACTTACCAGGCCGGCAACAGTTATACCATTTTCTCTGCCGCATCTGTAGGTGGTCAATTTACTGCCATCTCACCGGCTACACCGGGCGAAGGGCTTCAATGGAATACCAGTCGCATTGCTGAAGGTATAATCTCCGTTGATCTTGCCGCCGGAGTAAATGCCGTAAAAGAGTCGGACATTTCTGTCTATCCGAATCCGGTAAAAGAAACCTGCTTTGTAACAATCGGTGCACTTAGCGGAGAGGTGAAGATCGAACTTTGCAACGAAGTAGGCACTGTCGTTTCATCTAATCTGACAGATGCACTTTCCGGCCATCAGGTGATAAACATGACAGATTTGCAATCCGGTATCTATTTTGTGAAAATATCATCCGGTGGAAAAAGCTTCCTGCGCAAGGTGATTAAGCTTTGATCGTAAATGATTGGATAATGAGAAAGGGATGTTGCAGTGCAGCATCCCTTTTTAAGTTGATAGGAACTATTGTATTCGTATTTTCTATAGATTATTGTCTTTTGTGGATGTATATAATACGGGGGGTGTTCTTAAAGTAATAAGATTCGGACTAACATTGCCCCGAAAGTATTTATACCTTATGAGCGAATCAGCTATAAAACCGGCTAGCTTCATCTTTCCTCCGCTATAGCTCCCACACAGCTCCCAGTCTCCTCCCAGACAGCTCCAGTTAAATGGGGTTGGGCGTTTCTTGTAGTTTAGTGTTTTATGTGGGTTGTTTGTGTTGATTTGTAATATTTTGCCTCTTGTATATAGCATATTGTAAGTGCGGTTTCCCAGGAAAGATGGTCGAATTTTCTTGATTGATTCCATGACAAAAGTATCTAAAAGCTAAGTGTAATTTGCTGATTTGCAGGTTGGACATCTTTTTAGATTATCAGGCAGACTGTTTTCTGACATTTTGCTAAAGCAAATTTCGAAAAATGGGGCTTTTTTCTTGTTGTGATCCTATAGGGACACTCCAGGGATCCTCCAGGTATGCTCCGAAGATGGTATAGAAAGTGGAAGCGGTAGTTATTGTAGTCGATCTGCTTGCAAAAGTTGTTCGATTCCCTTTTAGGGCTATCATTATGATATTTTTGAAGGAAGCCAGTTGTTTGTAGATTAATTATTGTAGGAAACAGGAGAGGAGGGGCAAAAAAGCCCCTGTAATCGTAAAATCACAGGGGCCAATCATGGTTATTATTTTTCCGGCTTGTAATCCTCCGGGAAACGCGAAGGTGGGCAGCCAAATTCAGCCTTAAAGCATTTGCTGAAATAGAACTGGTCGTCAATACCGACCATGCAGGCGACTTCTGAAACGTTGTACTGTTTTGTAATTAGTAGCTCTGCCGCTTTCTTCATCTTTCGTTTCCGGATAAATTCATTCGGAGAATACCCGGTCAGATATTTAATCTTTTTGTAGAACAGGGTGCGACCCAGATTAGCTTTCCGGGCAAATGCATCCACCGAAAAATTGGGATTATCCATGTTTTGGTCCACCAACAATTCAATGCGTTTGAGGAATTGGCTGTCGAGGTCCGGAATTTCGAAAGTCTCCTTTGTATTCTCCGGGGTGGGTGTATTGCCAGCAAAGTGCTTACGTAGTTTTTCCCGTTTTTCCAGCAGCTTGTTGATTTGCAGCATGAGGTGATTCATGCTGAAGGGCTTGGTGATGTAAGCATCCGCCCCGGCTTCAATCCCTTCGCTGTTGTATTCGTCCGAGATATAGGCTGTCAGCAGAATCACAGGAATATGACAGGTTTCGAAGTTTTCTTTCAGTTTGCGGGTCAGTTCAAAACCATTCATGCCCGGCATCATCACGTCGCAGAGAATAAGATCTGGATCTTCTTCCGTACTACGCTTGATCCCCACGTTACCATCTTCAGCCGTGATTACTTCGAAATGAGGCGAAAGCTTGTCATAGAGCAGATTACGAATATCGTCGTTATCGTCAATGACCAGCACCTTGTATTTGGTTTCCGCACTGGGGGTATTGGGAACTATATTTTGCAGTGAATCGTCCTCATTGGCAATGAACTCAGCCAAATCGACTGTCTCTTTTCTGTCTTCTTTAGAAATCCTGATTTGCTGGATAACGAAATCTTCCTTGTCGTAAAGTTTTTCGTTTAAAGGTAGCTCAACCGTGAAGATGGAACCACCGCCTTCATTTTCGTTGAAAAAGGCTTTTCCTTTATGCAAACGGGAAAATTCATTGACCAGCGAAAGGCCGATTCCTGTACCTGAAGCCGAGAAGTTGATTTGCATAAAGCGGCTAAACAACAGGTGTTGCTTCTCTTTGAGGATTCCGATGCCATTGTCTGCCACTGAGATAGTCAACATTTGCGTCTCCGGATTGCTATCTGCCGTCAGCGTTATTTTACCTCCCCTTGGTGTAAACTTAAAGGCGTTAGATAGCAGGTTAAATACGATTTTATCCACTTTATTCTTATCCAGATAGATTGGAATGGAACTCTCCGAGGGTAAGAATTCATACTCAATATTCATCCTGGCTGCCACATCACAGAAGCTGATAAAGATCTCTTTGAGGAACGTAATGGCATCGGTTCTCTGTAGATTTAGCTTTTGCTTGTTGTTTTGCAGTTTGCGGAATTCCAGCAACTGATCAATCAGACGCATCAGGTGCGTGGTATTTTTATCGAGCCCATCGACGAGATGTTGCATCGGTTCTGCCATCTTACTCCTCAATTCGTTAAGGGTATCCACGCTGCTTCGGATGAGGGTGAGCGGAGTGCGGAATTCATGACTGATGTTGGTGAAGAAGTGCAGCTTATACTCGGTCAACTGGCGTTCCAGTTTCACGGCATTGTTGAGCCGGTGCATTTTTATCACCACTTTATAGGTAAAATATCCTATCACACCGGCCAACAGGAAATAGAGAATGAATGCCCAGGTGGACAACCAGAAAGGTGGCTTGATTACAATCTCCAGTGTAGTTACCTGTTCGTCCCAGTTTCCTTCGCTGTTGGCGGTTTTCACCTTAAAGATGTATTTGCCCGGAGGTATGTTGCGATAAGTGGCTACATTATAGTTTCCGGCAATATTCCACCGCTTTTCGTAATTCTCCAGCATATACATATACTGGTTGGCGTTTGATTTCCTGAAGTTCAGGTTGGCAAATTCGATGTGGAAGACCTTGTCGCCAGCTTTCAATACCGCTTTTTTTGCATAGGTGACAGATTGTTCCAACGGAGCGCCGGGCTCAGCGACTTTGGCGTATTCGTCGTAGATGAAAAATCCGGTAAGGGTGACTTTGTTCTGTTTCGGTTCGTTTTCACGAAGCTTTTGGGGATAGAATGCGTAGAATCCGTCGAGGCTTCCCCAATGCATACGTCCGTCACGGCAGGTGAGACATGCTGCTTCGGAAAAGATGTTTGTAGAGAAATCGTCCGAGAAGTTATAGTTTTGGAAAAGCCCGGTTTGCGGATTCAAACGATGGATTCCATTTTCTGTACTGATCCAGAGGCTTCCTCTCTGATCTTCCTGAATGGCCATGATGTTGTCATTTGCCATCCATTTGTTGGTGCTGTAAACTTTGAAAGAACCGTTTCTGTCAGGTGATTCCCCCATGAATTTATTTACGCCTCCTCCGGCGGTTGCAAGCCATATACCGCCTTTCGAGTCCTGGAAGATAAAGCGTACCTGCGGATTGCTCAGGCTGTTTTTGTCTTTGCGGTCAAAGGTGTAATGTTTGTAAGCTTTCGGATTACGAATTAGTGCATCCGGATTGAAGCGCAGGACTCCGTCATTGGTAGCCACCCATATATCACCCTGCCGGTCAAGCATAAGGTGGCGGGTGAAGCGAATCAGATTTCCGGTAGCAAAGAACGTACGAAACCCTTCTGTACCCTGTGGGACGATTTTTACACAGATACCGTTTCCCAGCGTAGCAGCCCAAAGGCGTCCCTTCCTGTCTTTCAGGATGGAATATACCTGGTCATTGCTCAGACTTTCTGCATTAGCTGAGTGTTTGTAGGTGACGGCATTGGCCGGATTTCCCTGTTTCAGTTCGATGACACCTTTTCCCTTAGTCGCCAGCCATACGGAGCCGGAGTTATCCTGCATCATTCCGTAAACATTTACACCACTTTGAATGATGACTTTTTTCTGAGATAATGCAGAGTTGTACCGGTAGAGGCTTCCTGCTTTTGTGGCTACCCAGATATTCCGGGCGTTATCTTCCAGGAATGCCCGCACCATATTGCCGTTTTCGACGGTCGTCTCAGCATCGGGATAAATTATCTGCACGCTGCGGTTGGCAAAAGAGAGCTTGTTCAGCCCCTTTTGATTTGTTCCCACCCATATATTTTCATTTTTATCGATTGCGATGGTTAACAGGTAGTTGGATGAGATGGTGTTGCTGTTCTTTTTATCGTACAGGAAATGTGTAAGTTTTCCTGTCGTTTTGTTGTAACAAAACAGCCCGTTGCCATAGGTGGTTATCCAGGTGTTACCGTGCCTGTCTTCCAGAAAATGATACCGTTCATAGTCAATCTGTTGCAGGATGGAGGTGGGCATCAGGTTTAGTTTTGCCTCTTTTTCTCCCTTAGCATTGATGCTCCAGGCATTCCCCGAGAAATTCGAAATCCATACACCTCCGCTTTCATCAGACTGAAAGATGGGATTGTTGAGAATCTTTTCTCCGAAAATCGCCTGGTCAGTCGTGATGCGGCGGCTTTTGGTATTGTACAGATAGAGTCCTTGATTGGCTGTTCCCAGCAGTATGTAGTCGTTTCCAACCGTCGTGGTTCTAATCACATTGTTGTTTGCCGGAAGAGAAGTCTCATTACTGAAACTTCCGTTCAGAAGGTTATAGCGATCAATCTTCCCGTTTTTTGTGACGAAAAAGACGCAGTTATTTTGTTCGAAAGCTTTAATATACTGAAGTTGTAGCCCATTTCTGCGGACGACTTTTGTATGGCCATTTTCGAGCATAACAAGCCCGTTTCCCGTTAAAATCCAGGTATGATGACGGCTGTCCCCGAAAATATCCAGTACATTATCAGAAGGCAAATGTTGGCTTTTTTCAGATGTAGAATATTTTCGGGAAATGATTTTGCCATCGGTAAATGTAACCCGAATGCAACCGGAGTCGTTACTACCGAGCCAGATATCCTTTTGCTTATCCTCGTAGAGGAAAGAATAGTTCACGGAAGAAGCGACCTTGTTGTCAAACAACGGGACAAAACGTTCCAGACTGGGATTGTAACATTGGAAAATATCAGTGTTGGTTCGCACCCAGATATAGCCGCGGCTATCCTGGTAAAGACTCATAATCTTACCACTTGAAAGTGAATTGATGTTTCCTGCTTCCGGTTTCAGGCTTTTGAAACGGTTGCCATCATATCTGTCCACGCCATTCATGGTTCCCAGCCAGATGAAGCCTGTTTTATCCTGAATAATATTTCGAATGGTATTGTGGGAGAGGCCTTCATTTGACGTAATGCGTTCAATGGTCGGTTGGTTTTCGGCATGCAGGGCAAAGTGCAGAAAACTACATATAAAAAGGATAATCCGGAGAATTCTTCCAGGGTGCATTTTTCGTGATATTAAGGTTTTGAGATTAAGATGAGCAATACAAATATATCTGTTTTTATGCGTTTTGCGAAAACGGATAAAGAGTCGTGTTTTGTCGGCTATAGGTGTGTATTTTTACTGATAAAGAACTGGTATGATGCAATGTGTTGTATATTAGTTTTTTGTGTCTGCTTTTGGAAGCTCCGGATAGATTGATCCCTTAACCTGTCATCTCTTTCACGAATGAATAATACAAATAAAAGTACGATTTTATATATCGGTTTTGAGCCGGATTTGCCGTTTGTAGTAACGTAGTTCTGGATTAGACAATTCAAGTGATATAATCAGCAGTTTAATTGATGTGAGAGCTAAGCTACCGGGTGCAGCGGTTTTTAACCGCTGATAATATTCTATTGTAATCAGCGGTTAAAAACCACTGCACCCGGTAGGAACTACTATTAATGGCCAAATCGTCTGGTATTTCAAAATGGTTCTACTATAAATGTTCCGGTCTTGCCAATCAGTTGAGATGGACATTTTTTTAAGATTAGTAGCAGGAATCGGTAAATGGTGTAGGCATAAGAGTATGTCTAAATATTCACAAATTGGTAAGATTCTATCACCTGAATCAGCTCTGACAGGGGCAGTGGCAGAAATTGCATATATCTGTACGATTCTTTATTTACTCCGTTCAAATAAGATTTAGTTTTGCATTGGGTATTGATACCGCCTTCTTGAAACAGAAACGAACTGAAGTGAAAAACAGATAATAATAAAATGAGAAACAACAAGAAAGACAGAGTAAGAAAATTACTATTACTATGTGTAGGAGTAGTCGGAGGTACATTTTGTTATGCTTCTCCAAAGTTTGAGGGTTCCTTGCGCGAGACGTACAATTTTAACTCCGACTGGAAGCTTCGCATCGGAGATATTTCCGGTGCCGAAGCCCCTGTTTATGGCGATAAGGAGTGGAAAACGGTTACACTTCCGCGCGCTTTCAACGAGGATGAAGCGTTTCGCCAGCACATTGAGCAGCTGACCGATACCGTAGTCTGGTATCGCAAACATTTTAAATTGCCCACTTCAGAGCAGGGTAAAAAGGTGTTTATCGAATTTGAAGGGGTACGTATGGCGGCAGATGTTTATGTCAATGGCGTAAAGGTCGGACTGCATGAAAACGGCGTCATGGCATTCGGCTTTGATATTTCCGATAAAATCCGTTTCGGCGAGGACAATGTGATTGCCCTGCGTATCGACAATAGCTGGAAATACCGGGAGCGTTCGACCAACAGCCTGTTCCAGTGGAACAACAGCAACTTCAATGCAAACTATGGAGGCATTCCCAAAAATGTAAAACTGCATGTTTCGGGAAAAGTTTACCAGACATTGCCGCTCTATTCGTTCCTGAAAACCAGCGGAGTCTATGTTTATGCTAAAAACTTTAATATCAAAGGTCGGAAAGCTGTCATTATCGCTGAATCGGAAGTAAAGAATGAGACCTCTTCTGTTCAGAATATCGGCTATGAGGTGGTCATCGAAGATATGGATGGCAAAGAAATCTCCCGTTATACCGGAAAAACACAATCTGTGCAACCGGGAGCAACTGCAATGCTTTCGGCAAGCTCGCCGGTCAGCAACCTGCACTTTTGGAGCTGGGGGTATGGTTATCTGTATAATGTCTATACTGTTTTGAAAATCAATGGAAAACCGGTAGATGTGGTGAAAACCCGCACCGGTTTTCGTAAAACAGAGTTCAAAAACGGTATGGTTTATCTCAATGACCGCGTCATTCAGATGAAAGGTTACGCTCAGCGTACCTCCAATGAATGGCCGGCTGTAGGCATGTCTGTTCCGGCCTGGTTGAGCGATTACAGTAATGGTCTGGCAGTTGAAGGAAATGCCAACTTTTTCCGCTGGATGCACGTCACCGCCTGGAAACAGGATATCGAATCATGCGACCGGGTAGGGCTTATGCAAATGTTGCCTGCCGGTGATGCAGAGGCTGATGTGGAGGGTCGCCGTTGGTCTCAACGTACCGAACTGATGCGTGACAACATCATCTATAACCGGAATAATCCGAGTGTTATTTTCTATGAATGTGGAAATGAGTCTATCAGCGAAGACCACATGGGTGAAATGAAAGCCATCCGTGACCAGTATGACCCGAATGGTGGTCGTGCCATCGGTTCGCGTGAAATGCTGGACAGAAAAATAGCCGAATACGGCGGTGAAATGCTTTATATTAATAAGAGTGCGGGCAAACCGATGATTGCCACCGAATATTGCCGTGACGAAGCTTTACGTAAATACTGGGACGAACTGACAGCGCCTTATCATAAGAATGGTGCCGGCCCGTTGTACCGGAATGCTCCGGCCCCGGATTATAACCGTAACCAGGATTCCTTTGCCATTGAGGAACTCAAACGTTGGTTTGACTATTTCATAATGCGTGCCGGAACCGGTACACGTGTAAGCTCAGGGGGAGCCAATATCGTGTTCTCTGATACCAATACCCATTGTCGGGGAGAAGAGAATTACCGTCGGAGCGGGGAGGTTGATGCTATGCGTATCCCCAAAGATGCCTTCTTCGCACACCAGGTAATGTGGGACGGTTGGGTGGATATCGAACACCCACGTACATATATCGTTGGCCACTGGAATTACGCTGATAATACCGTGAAAGATGTATATGTGGTATCTCCATCCGAAAAGGTAGAGCTTTTCCTGAACGGTAAGTCGCTCGGTTTCGGTGAACGCAGTTATCATTTCCTGCACACGTTTAAGAATGTGGCATATCAACCGGGGACTTTGAAGGCTGTAAGTTATGAATTTACCCCTAAATCACCTAAAGGGGACTTAAAGCCCAAAGACCGTAGTAACGAAAGCCCCCTTCAGGGGGTTGGGGGTAGCTGGAAAGAGGTTTCTTCCGATACAAAAAACACTGCGGGAGCCCCGGCTGCCTTGAAACTCACGCTGATTAAATCACCTCTTCCGGTAAAGGCCGATGGTGCCGATATGGTACTAGCCCAGGTAGAAGTAGTGGATGCAAATGGCCAGCGTTGTCCTACAGTCCAAACTCCGGTAAACTTCAAACTGGATGGTCCTGCCGAATGGCGTGGCGGTATTGCCCAGGGACCGGACAACTATATTTTGTCTAAAACGCTTCCGGCTGAGTGTGGCGTTAATCGCGCGTTAATCCGTTCAACCACAGAAGCCGGCAAAGTTACCCTGACAGCTTCAGCTGAAGGACTGCAATCGGCTATGATATCATTTGAAACAACACCTGAAAAGATAGTTGATGGTTTAAGTACAGATTTACCGGGAGATGGTTTGCCATCTTATCTTTCACGCGGAGAAACGCCATCTACACCCTCTTTCAAAGTTTCCCGCAAAACGGTAGATATCGTTTCTGCGACAGCCGGAGCTAATGCCGATAAGGTGAAAAACAGCTATGACGATAACGAAATGTCAGAATGGACCAATGATGGCAAAATATCTACCGGATGGGTTACCTATCAGTTGGGGCGTAAGGCAGAGATTTCTGAAGTATGCTTTAAGTTCTCCGGATGGCGTTCGCGCAGTTATCCTATCGAGATTTTGGTCGATGGGAAAGAGGTTTGGAAAGGCAATACAGAGCCCGGACTCGGATATGTAACACTTGCCGTGAAACCTACTGTAGGAAAAAGCGTAACAGTGCGACTAACCGGTACTGGCACAGAGAAAGATGCTTTCCAGAATATGGTTGAGCTGAACGGAAATAAAGAATTGGACGGATTCAAAGAGCCGAAAAATATCAATACCAAAGGACAGCTTCGAATCATTGAAGCAGAGTTTTTTGAGAAAGTGGAATAAATAGTAACCCTATGATAAGGACAAACACAATGGATTGCGCATTTGCCCCTAAGTGTTTGTCCTTTCTTGTAAAATGACAAATATGAGACCAGTTTTTCTATTGATTAGTTTCTTCGCGTTGATTGTAACGGGAAGCGCACAAAATAGCACATTGGAAAACAGACTGAAAGAAAATCCTTCCAAAGTATGGGTATTTATCCTTGCAGGGCAGTCCAACATGGCGGGTCGGGGGAACGTGGAAGCACAGGATACCGTCACGACTCCACGTGTTTTGAGTATGAATGATAAAGGAGAAATCGTTCCGGCCAGAGAACCGCTTAATTTCTACGAGATCAAAATGCAGGGAACCGGCTGCGGACTGGCATTTGGGAAAGAGTTGCTGAACTCAATACCTAATGATGTATCTGTTCTTATTCTTCAGACAGCGGTTGGCGGAAGTTCTATTAATCAATGGATCAAGAACTCCACTCACCGGGATATCCAGTTGTTTACTAATTTCAAAGAGAAAGTAGAGTTGGGAAAACGATACGGTACCATCAAAGCCATCTTGTGGCATCAGGGGGAGACGGATGCCAAACCGGAAGGTATTCAGCAAAGGCAGGAAAACCTCAAAACGCTGTTTGGTATGTTTAGAAATGCTATCGGTAATGATTCACTACCGATATTGATGGGTGAGCTCGGAAGTTACTCTAAAACGCCTGTGTTATTTGCTCAGATGAATGAACAGACCCGGTTGTATTCAGCATCTGACCGTTTAACTTCGGTCATCACTACAGCTGATTTTCAACACCGAGGCGACTTTCTGCATTTTAATTCAGCTGGTCAGCGGGAAATGGGGAAACGTTTTGCCCGGGAATATGTCTGTAAGTTTATGACCAAATAATAAAGGACGATGAGAAAGAGTATTGTCATCAGCTTGCTAATGATGTTTGTAGTCTTGTCAATTCAGGCAAAGAAGAAAAACGAAACCGTGCATCGGCCCGTGGTGGTGCTAACTTTTGACGATGCGGTCAGAAGTCATTATACCATCGTTGCTCCGTTGTTGAAGAAGTATCATTTCGGAGGAACCTTCTTTGTCTGTGACGTAGCTCAGAAAAGACCTCAGGATACCGCTTTTTATATGACCTGGCCGCAAATCAGCGAGCTCAACCGCATGGGATTCGAGATAGGTAACCACACCGCCCATCATAAGAATGTTACGACACTGACACGTGAAGAGTTGCAAAATGAAGTCAATATCATTGAAGCAAAATGCAAAGAGTACGATATTCCCCGTCCCTTGTCTTTTGCTTATCCGGGAAATCGTTCTGATTCATTGGCTCAAGTCCGTCTCAAAGGGCTGGGCTACCTGTATGGTCGTGCAGGTGGTAGCCGTACTTACATCCCGATGCAGGATAGCCTGTTGCAGGTGCCGAGCCACACCATGAGCAATTCGGAGAAGCAAAAGGAGCGTGTGATGAATGCCCTTAGTGGCTTAAAACCCGGAGATTTTCTGGTGCTGACTATTCATGGAGTACCAGACCTTCAACATCCGGATTACTCCACCCCACCCGAACTATTCGAAGAATATCTCAAATATATGCACGAGCATAATATTCAGGGGATTGCAATACGGGATTTGAAGAAGTACATCGGGCAATAGAAGCCCCATATTAAACGCAAAGACGCCAAGGTGCAAAGTGATTTAGAAATAGACACTTTGCGTCTTGGCGTTTTTTTATCCGATAAAGATAAGAAGCAGATGTTGTTTCACTCTTTTCGGGAAGCACGATATTTCTATTGTGCAGGGTATCTTTTAATGATCAGCGGATGTTTATAAATAGTCATATTCATCAAATAGCGCAGCTTGACCAATTCTGTTATTTTCCGAATCATATACATTCCAGAGAATTACGTTTTTAATTTCAAATCTCCTACCTGATTTAGATATTCTGATACCCGAATAATCTTTGGAAAATCCTTTCTCTTCAACATCAGCTAAAAACTTTTCCCTTTTATCTCTCTGGTCACTTTCAGCAGAATATTTGGAAGGCATATTAGTAATCTCTTCCCATGACATTTCAAAAAGGTTAAGCGCAGTTTGATTCGCATAGTTAAATATCGGGTCATTTGACCCATTATGAGCTAAAAGGACATAGCCGGAACTGAATGCCTGTTTTGCCTGTTCTTCTATACTCAGGGAAAAGTCAACTATCTCGATATTTGCTAACTTTCTCAAACTATCTGTGATCAGATAAACATAATCTTTCAGATAATCATTTTCGATATTGGGTACACTGGTCTTATCCATTTCTAAATATATTTAAGGGCCTCTTTGACAGTCATCTTTTCTTTGATGTTTCTGGCTTTTGCAAGTTGGTTGCAAACACTGATAATACCATTTTCAAGTATGTCCTGCCCGTTAAAAATCTCTGCACTCATGCAGTCTACCGTGCATGCAAGGATTCCGGCCTCACTTAGAGATGCGAGACTTTTTATACCTGCATTATTTTTGCCGATTCCGGCATCATTAAAAAACACGGCTTTAACGTGACGTTTTTGCGCATAATGTCCGGCACTTACTCCGCCATGCGATCCACACACAACAATATCCCCGGCATTATTTTCATTTAAAAAAGTAATGCTATCGGCCACGGTGACGATTACTCCGTCAACCTGGGTTTGGGTTTGTTTTTTTATATCTTCTTTGCTGCCGGCATCCTTCTCCTTATTCGAAATAAGAGATTCAGAATTCTTACTTTCCGGAGTAGACAACGTATGCTTGAAAATATTAATTATTTTGGCAACGGCATCTTGTACAGAATCACCGATTTGTATTCCCGCTGCTTCAGCCCTGCTATTGGTGTGGCTTATGATTCCGCTCTCCCAGGTATCGCGGGCAACACCAATCTCAGCGCTATTGTGGTCAACGGCACAGGCCAGAACATGCTTAGCCTCATAATGTAGGAGACCGCTGATACCAGCCTGATTTTTGCCTATGCCAGCATTGTTGAGAAAAACAGCTTTTACCTGACAGTCTTTTACTTTTCGGGCAAAAGCCCCGTTATCACCGCAATGCGATGCGCACACAAGAATCGGACATGTATTACTGTATTGTAAATCACCTAAGCTATCGAGTAATACTACGCCTTCGGGTAATTCCATGGGTTTAATAATTACTGATTAATTTCTGCCAGTTTAGTGCGGGCAATCGAAATTCCCTTTTCGTATGCTTTTATATTTCCTTCAACAAACTTTGCAGGAACACTATCCTTCACGATCTGAATCATCTCATCATGTGAATAGCCTCTACTTTCAGCGTAGATGGCAAGCATAACAATATTCATCATTTTGCTGATATCAAAATCCGGACTTTTATTCTCTTCGGGATCAATAATAAATGTCTTCTTTCCAGATTTTTTTATTAGCTCAGTTTTAGATTCAGGCATATCTTTTTCCAGGCGGGTGTTTACGCTGGAAGTGGATAACTCAAAAGTGCTTGAGAAAATAGTACCGTCTTCTTTCAGGCAATGCAAATACCGGAGTGTTTCAGTTTGCTCAAAAGATATAAGATAATCTACATCACCTGCCTTGATAAAGGGCGATAATACCGGCTTGTTTGAATACCGAAAATGACTTTCGACACCACCGCCACGTTGTCCTAATCCAATTACGTCAGATATTTTCAACTCATAACCAAGTTTCATATAATACTTGCTTAAGAGGTTACTGAAAAGCAGAATACCTTGTCCTCCTACACCTGCTATGATAATATTTTTTCCTGTATCTTGCATTTGTTATCGTTTTATTGCGTCAAACTTACAAGCTGTTGTACAAAGTCCACAGCCCACACAAAGGTCTTCGTTAATCACTATTTCTACCGAGCCATCCTTCGCTTTTTTACTCTCTATCGCTAAACATCCGACATTGATACATTTACGACATTTAGTACATTTTTCCTGATCGATAAAATAAGGAGTATCTTTAGGGAGCTTAAATTTAGTTACACACGGTTTTTTTACAATGACAACAGAATTAGTGTCGGCATTGACTGCATTTAATATAGCTTTTTCCAGCTCGTCAAATTCGTATGCATCTACGGTAACAATATCTTTTACACCAACGGCTTCGCATACTTTGGCAATTTCAAGTTTGTTTTCCGGTTTATAATTAAACCCAAACTCACTGGAAGCCACATGCTGACCACCGGTCATAGCCAAACAGCTATTGTCAACAATAATCGTTGTTGACTGACTGTCATTGAAAATCAGGTTCATCAGGCCATTGATTCCGGTTGCCCAAAAACCGCCATCGCCTATCATGGCCACAAATTTTTCTTTGTGATCTTTCGCCACATTGTAACCATGAGCCAGCGCGATGCTCGAACCCATACATTTTTGCAGTTGATAAGACTCCATGTGAGGGAAGCAGCCAATCAAACCGCAAGTAACATCGGCAGCCCCTTTTATTTTATGTTTTCTTAGAATTTGTGAGATGAAAAGGTGAGAACAGCCTGCACAACTAACCGGTAGCCTGAAAGGTACACCTTCCATGGTAATTCTTTTTGGTGCATCCGGAATGAGTTTTTCCTCGATAATATCGGGAGTAAAACGCGTCATTACCGGGAACTTCGGAAATAATTCTTTCCCGATTACTGAAACGCCTAAATCCTTGACGTTCTTTTCAATAATATCATGTCCGTCTTCAATCACATAGAGTTCCTCTACATGTTCGGCCAATTTGCGAATCAGCTTTTCCGGAAGTGGCATAACCATACCCACTTTTAAAATAGAGGCTTCGGGTAAAACTTCTTTTGTGTAAAAATAAGGAGTGCCTGCAGTAATTACCCCGATCTTTTTGCCATTCAACTCCAGCTTGTTCATATCGAAGTCATTGCTGTCCTGAGCCAGGCGCTTCATCTGAGCCGGAAAATCGTGAAAGCATTTGGTTAACTTCGGATGCTCTGAGCCTTTTGCATTCATCATCATGGTGGTCATGATAACTTTGCTGAAGCTTACCGGATATTTTTCTCTGCTTTTAACTTTGTAAGTATATTCTTCATCAATGACAACTTTACTGGTTGTTTTGCATATCACCGATGTTATTTTAAGTATGACCGGGGTTGAGTATTCTTCGCTAATCTCGAATGCCCTAACCATTAAGTCTTTGGCTTCCTGACTGTCGCTTGGCTCTAATACCGGGATATTAAACATATTCCCATAATGACGAACATCATTGTAATCATCACCTGCAATTCGACCAACATCATCACCAACTACCAATACCAAGCCACCGTTAATCTGACTGCCTGCAGCTCCACCCAGGGCATCAGCCGCCACATGCAAACCCACAGTTTTCATTACTGCGAAGCTTCGATAACCTGCAAATGAAGCTCCAATGGCGACTTCTAAACCTACTTTCTCATTTGTGGACCATTCACAATAAATCTCAGAGTAATTTTGATGGGTATAATCCATTACCTCTGTGGAGGGTGTTCCCGGGAATCCGGCAGCAACTTTCACTCCTGCTTCATAGGCTCCTCTGGCAACTGCTTCGTTACCATTCATCATTTTTATTGTGGCAATCTCATTTACTGTCTTCATATTGAAATCTAATTCCTCTTTTCTGTAGGGTGGTTTTTATCAGTTTTTTCAAATTCGGCAAAATTAGATGAATTATTTCAAGCCCCAAAATTTGGATGGCTATTTAACCAAATTGGCAGTTGGTCGGTCTGAATTACTTGCTTTTCAATACTTTGAATGTTCCTGAATTCAGATTTGTGTGCTACAAATTATTTGCTATTTGGTGTCCTTAAATACATGACAATCAATAACTAAAACTGTAGCAATATTGTATTTGCTTTTCACTAAGCTTGATGTGGTCAACACAAAACTTTTCGCAAAACTTTTACCCTACCAGTCTGAAATAAAATTTTGCAAAAGCTTTAATTGATGCTAATTGTAACATTATTCGTGAAACATGGGCTAATTTGAAAAAAGTAGCGTTCAAGGTTTAGGTCTGGAAATTTGTCAAACAATAGTTTAAACGATTGCTGAGGCTTTCTTCAGTTGAAATCAGGCAAAGCCATCAGAACAAGAGCAGCGCACATTCATTTATTGTAACACATGGGTTTTAACCCAGTGAAATGATACGGCTATTGTTGCCAGTTGGGAGGCTGGCTTCTAGTTCGAACGAAGACAGAGTCTTCGCTCAACTACCTCAACGCTAGATTATGCTCAACGAGAGGTTATCCTGTATACCGGATTATGATATTTGTCATGTTTATGATTATCCTGATAGCAGGATTTTGTATTTTGACCCATTTTCGCTTATCCTGATACCAGAATTTTATATTTCGGAGCACTTTATCAAAATCCTGATACCAGGATTTAACAACCGAACACATTAAATCAAAATCCTGCTATCAGGTTTTTGCAACCATTTACATAAAGTCAAAATCTTACTATCAGGTTTTTGCAGTCATTTGCATTTGAACAAAATCCTGATAGCAGGATTTTATATCTGCATGCTTTTGACCAAATTCAGGCTAACAAGATATTGTTTTCAGATACTGATGAAATAAGTTCTGTTTTCCGGGTAGAGGGTGAATCTATTCTTTACTTTCGGTGTGATTACCCATACAAAAGATGCGATAACGCACAAATTGTGTGTGATATCGCATCTTTTAGTACTGTGAATCTTATCTCTTTTTCTATAGCTAAACGTAGAAGATTAACTGAAAGAAAAATAGTAATGATTCTGAGACAGAGATATTGCTATTTTGTGATATCCCTTTTTACTTGACTGGATTATCATGCAAAATAGAAGAACAGTGTATCTTTGTGTGAAGATTCATATTTAAAAGAATTCGGGTATTACTATCAGGCCTATTCCCCGAATTCATATTCCGCTTCGTCCATGAAAAAAATTCTTTCGTATTTCCTCCTTCTTATTTTATTTATAACACAAATGTCCGGAGAAGTCAGAAGGCTTCGTTTCCATTATTTATCGACCGAAAACGGATTACCCCGGAATTCAGCCTGCTCCATTACTGAAGATAAATACGGATTTATCTGGATTGCAACTATCGACGGACTTTGCCGGTTTGATGGATATAAAGTGAAAATATATTCTGCCATTCCCGGAAATTCAAAGTCACCCGTCAATAACCGGCCAAAAAAAATAATCAGGGACCGGCAAGGTAATATCTGGAGCTCTTTTTCTTCTGATAGCCGTTTTTGCCGATATAACTATCTCTCGGATGATTTTACTCCGTATCAGAAAACGTCTGTACCGGATTATATCAAAGCATTTCTTGATAAACCGGATAACTCTTCAGGAACGGCAGAAAACAGCGAATTTCAATGGAGAGTCGATGTAAATGGTCTGATTCAGATAAACAAGAAGACACAAGAGCATATTATATATCGTTTTGACCAGAATAGTGATTATGGACTTAAAGATGCCATGGTGGGGGAGCTTTTTCTGGATTCCCGCAATACCTTGTGGCTCGCTACCAATGCCGGCGGGGTCTGTTATGCTGATGTAAACCAGCCCGGTTTTAAATCATATTTTAATAAGGGAAGCTTTCCCGGGAAGTTACCTGAAACGACAATTCGGGCTGTTTTCCAGGAAGAAAACGGGAATCTTTGGTTGGGAACCCGAAAAAGCGGACTGGTCAGGGTGCGTAAAGGTGACCGTGATTTCACAATATTCAGGCATGACCCACAGAATAGCAATACGATAATCCAGAATGAGATTCGGAAAATCTATAAAGATGCTAAAGGCGAATTGTGGATTGGAACAAAGGGAGGACTGGAGCGATTGAATACCGCTGGTAACGGATTCAAACATTATCCGGCCATGGACAGACGAAGTGCTACCAACTGGATTTATGCGATAGAAGAAGACAACCGGGGTAATTTATGGATAGGTACCTGGATGGCCGGTGTCGCAAGATACGATAGGGGGAAGGATAAGTTTATATCGTATCCACAACTCAAAGCCTCAAGATTTAATTATATACGGTCATTACTTCGGGAGGGAAACAGCTGTCTATGGGTAGGAACCGAAGGGCATGGACTCTTTCTGATGAGGCGTTCAATAGATAAAGGCAGGGAGAAACTCTCTTTCATTTCCTATCATTACAATCCTCAAAGTGAAAACTCTATAACGGATGACCGGGTGTATTGTCTCTGCAAGGATAATGATGGCTTTTTGTGGATAGGTACAGGTCGGGGACTGAATCGTTTTGACCCCCAAACAGGACGCTTTATTCATTTTCCTGATAAGCGATTTATATCCAGTGGCGTAATCACCGGAATTCTCAATGATGGTCATGGCAACCTATGGATAAGTCATCCGTACGGCCTGACCCGCATGAATTACAAAACATTCCGAACCAGTGATTATTCCTCTCAGGACGACCTTTTCAGGAATGAGTTGTCGGAAGATGCTTACTTTAGAAATCCTAAAACAGGAGAATGTTTCTTCGGTGGGAATTTCGGAATTATCACCTTTTTCCCTGATTCTGTAAAAGATAATCTTTGTCCCCCAAATGCTGTAATAACCGATTTACTGATTGCCGGGAAATCAGTTGCAGTAGGCCAGTCTATTCATGGACATGTAGTATTGCCTCAACCCGTTTACCTGTCAAAATCGGTTATGTTAAAATGGAGTGAACGTAATGTAGAGTTGGAATTTGCAGCATTGCATTTTACGAATGTCCGAAATAATAGTTACGCGTATCGGCTGACTGGATTTGACAAAGAGTGGAAGAATGCAGATGCAAACAACCGGAAAGCGTTATATACCAACCTTCCGGCGGGCAAATACCTGTTTGAAGTAAAAGCTGCAAATTCCAATGGAATCTGGCAACAATCGTCCACGACCTTGCAGATAATCGTGTTACCGCCCTGGTGGCAGACCTGGTGGGCCTATCTTTTCTATTTGCTGATTGTATCGGGAATTTTTTATCTGTTACATCGTATGTTGGTAAGTCGGGAGAAGTTGAAACATCAGATTCAGATAGAGCGGTTAAATGCAGATAAGGCAAGGGAGCTGGAGGTTCTGAAATCGAAGTTTTTTACCAATATCTCCCATGAACTGCGAACACCTTTAACTCTGATTCTGGATCCGGTAAAGAAGCTGGTGGCCGAGAAAGAGAGTTTTACCTCATCAACCCGCTATTTTCATGAATTGATTTATGAAAATGCAAAGCGCTTGTTATCTCTGGTAAATCAACTATTAGATTTGAAAAAGGTAGAATCGGGAGAGATGAAACTGCAATATTCCCGTTTTGACCTGAATGAAAGAATTCGTAATCTGATTAGTCTGTTTGAATTACAGGCCAATGAGCGCGGTATTGATTTGCATTTGATTTCGGATGGAAATCTGATTGAGTTAGAGGCTGATGCCGATATGCTGGATAAGATAGTTCTGAATTTGCTCTCCAATGCTTTTAAATTTACTCCGGATAAGGGAAGTGTTTTGTTGAAAGTAGCTTATTCAACGGACAATCAGTTTGTCCAAATCTCCGTACAGGATTCCGGACAGGGGATTGCCCCTTCCGATATGGATAAGATATTTAATCCGTTTTATCAGGCTGATAGCAGCGAACAAAAATATGGAACCGGTATAGGGCTCTCACTCGTTAAGGAACTCGTAGAAATGCATAACGGTTCAATTCGTGTAGAGAGTATTGTAGGGCAGGGGACTTCGTTTCATATTACCCTTCCTATATCAGCTAATACCCTCCGGTTAACTGAAGTGAAAAGAGAGCAGCAAAATCTAGAATTGTCCACGGTTCAGTCTGTTACCTTGTCAGAGGATAATTCAGATGAGAATATTGTTGACAATGCTAAACCGGTAATAGTGATTGTGGAAGATAACTCCGAAGTGCGGGAATATCTCAGGACAGTGCTGAGTGAGCATTTTAATGTGCATGATGCGGTAAATGGAGTGAGAGGGTATGAACTTACGCTTGAGTTGATTCCTGATTTGGTCGTTAGTGACATGATGATGCCGGAGATGGATGGAATTGAATTGTGTGCCAGACTTAAAACGGAGATTAAGACCAGCCATATTCCGGTTGTTCTATTGACAGCCCGCTATTCGGAACAATTGAGAATAAGCAGTTTTGAGACAGGTGCAGATGATTATATCACCAAACCATTTAACTCGGCAATCTTAATTGCCCGCATCAGGAACCTGATAGAGTCAAGGCAAAAGCTGAGACAACTTTTTGACAAGAATACCGGATACAATACCCGTGTAATCGGAGTTAATCAGGTAGACAAACAGTTTCTCGAAGAACTGGTTAATCATATTCATGATAATATGAGCCGGATATCGTTTGATGTGGAAGAGCTTGCCTCAATGATGAGTATGAGCCGGATTCAGCTTAACCGAAAAATAAAATCTCTTACGGATAAAACCGCTCAGGAATTTGTTCTGACTGTGCGACTCAGTAAAGCTGCTGAATTCCTTTTGTCAGGAACATATAATGTTTCTGAAGTATCCGATATGGTGGGGTATAGTGAAGTCTCTAGTTTTACCCGAAGTTTTACCCGGCAGTTTGGCGAGTCACCAACAAGCTATATCGTTAGTCATAGCGTCTGATTAGCGCACTTTTTATTGCTAGAAAAACCGTTGTCTGTACAATATATTCATAGCCTGGCATAAATACCCCATAACCAGACATGTAATATTGTATCATTTTATTGTGTATTTACATTATGTCAAGCATTTGTCACATTCTGTCAAATGCGTGCACAGGTTTGTGTCCTTAATTTGTATATAAATATTGGCTCAGGAGTCCATTCATTAAGATCAGCAGCCAATTTATATAACACAGGCATACTTTACCCAAAATCCGATACAATCAATTAAATGTTTAACAGATGAAATTACTTCTACGCATTCGTGATTTTATGAATAGTAAGGTGATCCAAAAGATTATCATGATCACTTTAGGAGCAGTCGCTTTAGCCTGGTTTCTCATCCGGGTCATACCAAAACCCAGCCGCGCAAGCTATCCTTGTCAGCGGGCCGCTTTTCCTTTGGCCAGCGCATTTGTTATCTGGCTCACCGGAGTGGTGTCCAGTCTGTTTGGCCTGAAACATTTAGGTCGAAAATTTTCGCATAAGCAATGGGTGGTCATCAGCTGCTCAATAGCAACAATGGTCTTGCTGATTGCGTGGTTAACTATTTTCCCTTCTAATATTGTTGATTCATTTGCGTTAACTCCGACTAAGGAGTACGCTCCGGCTGTAGGTTTCGACTGGAAACCGGGTGCTTCCAATCAGCCAATAGGTGAAGCAAAAGGAATTTTCCCCGGTCGTGTGGTGATGGTGCGCGACCCGAAAGCCGCTCATTGGGCCGGTAACTGGAAAGAGAAGAACGACCAATGGTGGCTGGATAAAAACACCGATAAGGAGCGCGTCTCTCGGATGTTGTCGTCAACCATTCAGAAACTCACCGGTGCAAAAAACGACAAGTCTTCCTGGAAAAAGATTTTTGAATACTACAATCAATCGGTTCGTGGATTGAAAAATCGCGGTTATCAGTCGGGCGAAGTGGTGGCCGTGAAAATTAACCTGAATAACAGTAGTGTAGATAAGCAGGACAACCAGACTGATGCTACTCCGCAAATGGTGTTGGCGATGGTTCGTCAGTTGGTCAATCAGGCAGGAGTGTCGCAAAAGAATATTATTGTATATGATGCCCGCCGGCAAATTTATCCATACATGCTGACCGAGATTTGGAATGAATTCAAAGATGTTCGTTTCATGCAGGAAAATGCTCCCGACTCAAAACAGCCTGTCAATCCGGCTTATGGTGATTACACCGGTCTGGAAGCTGCTGACTGGGTGGAAGGTATTACCTATTCTGCCGGAAAATTCAACAAGGCTAAATTGATGCCCCGTCAGATAAAAGAGGCAACTTACCTGATTAATCTGGCAATTCTTAAACTACATTCCTATCCTTACAATTATATGGAAGACGGTGACGAAGGGCAAACGGCACTCACAATGACGGGTAAAAACCATGCCGGCTCCATCAAAGGAACTTCGGAGCTTCACTCCATCCTGAATACAAAAAAAGAAGGGGTGAAAAACGCTTATTCACCACTGGTGGATTTGGCTGCTTCGCCTAATTTGGGTGGCAAAACCATTCTGTACGTGCTCGATGGATTGTACTGTGGTCGTAAGTGGCGCTGTTATCCTTCGCATTTCCCTAATTATCCTTTTAACAATAAAGTAGAACCTTACGAAAATCCCGAATGGCCATCGTGTGCATTGGCTTCATTTGACGGGGTAGCGATTCAGTCTGTTGGATTGGATATTATGTACGCACAAAGCAAGAATAACTACGAAACATCATACCATAATGTCCCCCGAATTCTGGTTCGGGAAAATGCTGATGATTTTCTGCGCGAAATGGCAACTCCGCAAAACGCTCCTTCGGGTACGAAATACATGCAGGGTGGAAAGCCGGTGCAGAGCCTGGGTGCTTTTGAGCATTGGGACAACGACAGCACCATGCGATATTCGCGCAACCTGAATCCGAAGAAAGGAAAAGGGATTGAATTCCTCCATTTTATAGCTGGGAAGAATAAATAACCACCCGCCGGACAAGCTGTGATAGTTGTTTCCGGAATAAAGTTATTAATAATCAACATTCTAAATATCCATGATGAAAACTCAGATTCGTATATTATCTCTCATTTTCTCCCTGTCAGTTTTATCATTCGTCCATGCTCAAAACAGAGAGTTGACTGTGAATAATACTACAGATAGCATCCGCATGAAACGTGTTTCCCCTGAACTAATACCGGGTAATGAGTTATCTCATCTCGATTTCTTTTACGCGGGTGAAGCCAGGAAACAAAATATGTATATTGTCAGAAATGGCAAAATTGGATGGTCCTACACTCATCCCGCAGATGGTGAAATCAGTGATGCGGTAATGTTGTCAAACGGCAATATTCTTTTTGCTCACCAGTTTGGCATAACCGAAATCACCCCACAAAAGAAAGTGGTCTGGAACTACGATGCACCTACAGGTACTGAAACCCACACGGCTGTTCCGATTCGGAAGAACAGGGTGTTGTTTTTGCAAAACGGAAACCCGGCCAAACTCATTGTGATGAATAAGAAAACAAACACGGTGGAGAAGGAGCTGATTATGCAAGTGGGTAATCCCAACAAGATTCATGGCCATTTCCGCCACGCCCGCCTTACCAAAGCGGGAACCATTTTGGTTGCTCACATGGATATGGGACGCCTTTGCGAATACGATTCTGATGGAATCCAGTTGTTTAAGATGGATATTCCGGGTCTCTGGTCAGCTGAAGAGTTGCCGAACGGACATTTTCTGGTAACCAGCAAAACCGTTGTTCGTGAAATTGACCGCCAAAAGAATGTTATCTGGGAATATGCATTAAGCCTTTCCAAAGAGGACGGTTGCAGCGTTACTTCGCCACAAACTTCCGTTCGTTTAAGCAATGGAAATACCATTATCAGTAACTGGTTTAATCAGTGGAACGGAAACGGCCAGGTGGATATGAACAATCAACCGGTGCAAGCAATTGAAGTAACTCCGGACAAAAAAGTTGTATGGGTTTTGCGTCAGTGGCAATCGCCCGATTTGGGACCATCAACTATTATTGTTCCTCTGTCTCAGCCACGAACTACGGAAAAAGCTTCCTTCGGGAATATTCATTGAGAAACACCTTCTTGTTAATTATTCCATTGATGATTAATAACTTATTCGCATACATATCTTAGATATATTGTTTTATGAAACACAAACTTATAACGGTTGTGGTGCTGATGATAATTTCTATATTATCAGTTTTTTCTCAACCTAAAAACGCATCAACCCTTTGGTATAATCGTCCGGCTAAAATATGGGAAGAGGCTTTGCCTATCGGAAACGGCCGCCTGGGAGCTATGGTCTTTGGCCGTGCTGCCGAAGAAACCATCCAACTAAACGAACAAACCCTCTGGACTGGTGGCCCCGTTGATTTGAATGCCAAAACAGATGCTCCGTCTTACCTTCCGAAAGTGAGGGCAGCTCTTTTTGCTGGCAATTACGATGAAGCAGCAAAAAATATGCGAAAGATGCAGGGTAATAACTGCCAGATGTACCAGCCGCTTGGTGATTTGGTCATCTGGCAGAAATTTGATGGAGAACCAGTCAATCTTTATCGCGATCTGGATCTTACACGTGCTGTGGCAACTACCCGTTTCACGGCAAACGGAACCACCTACACACGCGAGATCTTTTCATCTGCTCCCGATCAGGTAATTGTGTTACGTCTGACTGCTGATAAAAAAGGGATGTTGAATGTCAGTATGAATGTTCGCCATGAGCTGAAATATCAAAAGGAATTTACCACTAAGAATGAAATAGTACTGAAAGGGAAAGCCCGGATTTCTTCTGATACCCGCCGGGCACCACTGCCTATTATATACGAGGACAGTTTGGGGCAAAAGGGGATGCGATACCAGTTTCGTGCCAAAGTATTGGCGACAGATGGTAAAGTATCGACGGATAGTCTCCTTAATATCACTGGTGCCACCGAGGCAATTGTGTTGGTATCGGGTGCCACCAGTTTTAGTGGCTATGATAAATTTCCGGTATCAGAAGGCAAAGATGAGGAAGCAATAGCTTGTGCTTATCTTGATAAAGCCCTGGGTAAATCCTATACTCAGTTATTAACCGCTCACCTGGCCGATTTTCAGCGGTTTTATAATCGGGTGGAACTTTCACTCACGACCAATCCGGTAAACGATCAGCCAACCGATGAACGCTTGGCGAACTATAAAAAAGAAGCCAATGATCCTTCGCTCGAAATGTTGTACTTCAATTTCGGACGTTATCTACTGATCAGTTCAAGTCGTCCTGGAGGACTTCCGGCTAATCTTCAGGGTATTTGGAATGGTAATATCCGTCCTTCGTGGGGCAGTAATTTCACTACCAATATCAATCTGCAAATGAATTACTGGCCTGCTGAAATTCTGAATATGTCTGAAATGGCTTCTCCGTTGATCGATCAGATTAAACGTTATGCTGTAACGGGTAAGGCTGTAGCCAAAAGCTATTACAATTGCAACGGATGGACCGTGCATCACAACTCTGATATCTGGGCCATGGCCAATCCCGTATCGGGTGATCCGAAATATGCCAACTGGGCATTGGGAAGTCCGTGGTTGTGTCAGCATTTATACGAACATTATCGCTATTCAGGCGATACAATATTCCTGAAAGAAACGGCTTACCCACTGATGAAAGGTGCTGCCGATTTTTGTCTCGACTGGTTGACAGAATACAAGGGTGAGTTAGTAACAGCTCCATCCACTTCTCCCGAGAATGACTATTACTTACCCGATGGAAAGAAGACGTCGGTAACCATAGCTTCTACTATGGATATGGAGATTATCCGCGACTTATTTACCAACCTGATTGAAGCCTCTCAAACCCTGGGTATTGATGACGCCTATCGTAAAATGCTGATCGAAAAGAGAGCTAAGATGCATCCGCTTCAGATTGGGAAATGGGGCAATCTGCAAGAATGGTACGGTGATTATCAGGACGTGGACTCACAGCATCGCCATGTTTCACACCTGTTTGGGTTACATCCCGGACGTGAAATATCACCGCTTCTTGACATGAAGTTTGCAAATGCATGCCGCAAAACCCTCGAAATTCGTGGTGATGGAGGTACCGGTTGGAGTAAAGCCTGGAAGATTAATTTCTGGGAGCGTCTGCTTGACGGTGACCATGCTTATAAAATGTATCAGGAGTTGCTGAAACAATCCACGCTGAACAATCTTTTTGATTCGCATCCGCCCTTCCAGATTGACGGAAACTTCGGGTCGATAGCCGGTATTGCCGAGATGTTTGTTCAAAGCCACTTGGGCGAAATCCAATTGTTACCGGCATTGCCTTCGAAGTGGTCGGATGGTTATGTGAAAGGCTTGCGTGCCAGAGGCGGATTTGAAACTGACATCAAGTGGTCGAAAGGTAACCTGACCTCGGCAGTTATCCGTTCCTCAATTGGCGGAACCTGCATATTACGTACTAATGTACCGGTTGTAGTCAAAGGTGTGAAAACTATAACCCGGAAAGTGAAACTCGGACAGGCTGTTCAGTATGTTTGCCGTTTCGATACCAAAGCGAGAAATGTGTATGACGTAATGAGTAAATGATTTTATAACAAGTCGCGGTATAACGGCTACGGAGTTGTGAATAGAATCGGAAAATTATCAAAAAGAAAATACGTATGAAATTGAAAAAGATTATTACCGGTATTTGTCTGCTTCTGACATTACTCAGTAGCGGCAGCGTAATGTCGCAGGTGTTAATGCCATCAAGAGGTTTGGGGAAACAAATATCGTTGAATGGTATCTGGAAATTCAAATATTTCCCTTCATCGCATATAGGGAAGGATACCGCATTTTTTGATACCCAAACAGATGTGTCCCGTTGGGCTGATATAAGAACACCCGGTCACTGGGAATTGCAGGGATTTGCTGAACCTTTTTATGGTAAAGAGCTGAAGGAGGGAGCCGGGTTATATCGTACTGAGTTTAATGTGCCTGCCGATTGGAAAGGAGAGCCCATTTATATTGCTTTTGACGGAGTGCAGTATGGTTATCAGTTTTGGGTAAACGGGAAATACGCCGGAAGCTTCAATAGTTCCTTTAACCGGCAAACCTTTGACATATCCTCATTCGTTACGCCCAGAAAAGCGAATGTGCTGGCAGTTCGGGTGACCACACGCTCAAAAGGATGGGAGTTTGATACAAACGATTGCTGGTCGTTATCCGGAATTATTCGTGATGTGACTTTGTTTAGTTTACCAACTACCCATATCAAAGATTTGGTGGTGAGAACCAAAGTAGGTAAAACCGATGCAACGCTTTCGGTTTCGGCTCTGATTGAGAAAGTATCAGGTGGTAAATTCTCCTCTACGGCAACAGTTACCGCTACACTGACTGACCCTGAAGGTAAGGTGGTGAGGGCGTTTTCGCTTACACGAAGCAATTTAAACGCTGCGTCCGATACAGCTTCATTTTTCCAAAATATAAAAATTGATGCTCCCCGTCTGTGGACAGCCGAAACACCGAATCTGTATAAACTTTCTGTTTTTCTGAAAGATAAAGGAAAAGAAATCCAGCGATACAATGAAAAGGTCGGTATTCGAGAAATTACCTGGGATAATGGCATTCTCAAACTGAATGGCAAGCCCATCAAACTACGTGGGGTGAACCATCACGACCTGTCGCCGGTTAATGGTCGTTCCGTTACCGAAGCTGAAATGCTTCAGGATTTAAAGCTGATTCGGGAAGCAAATATCAATTATATCCGTACTTCCCATTATCCTCCGCACTCTCATTTTATTGAGCTGTGTGACTCTCTTGGATTCTATGTGATGGAAGAAGTTCCATTCGGTTTCGGCGATAATCATTTGAATGATAAATCCTATTTGACAATCCTAAAGGAACGGGCGAAATCAACTATCTGGCGGGATAAAAATCATCCCTCAGTCATCGTGTGGAGTGTGGGGAATGAAAATCCGTTGACACCGATGTGTATTGAAGTGGGAGAGTATGTAAAACAGCTCGACCCGACTCGTCCGCATTGTTATCCGCAGATTGGTTCCTACTTCCGGAAAATATACGAAACTATCCCTGCTTCTGTCGATATTTTGTCACCTCATTACACCGTTCCGGCTGTGTTGCGTGAATATTCCAACAAGTTTGACCGCCCGATGATTATAACCGAGTATGCCCATGCGTTGGGTCTTGACTTTGACCGTGTAGAGGCTCTGTGGGAAATCATGTATGCCAATCCGAAGCTGGCTGGTGGTTCCGTATGGCATTTCTTTGACCAGGGCATTTTGCGTAAGTCGAAGGAAAAGACCATTCCAGGTACTTTTACCACCTCCGTTTGGCAAGATTCAGTTACTGTGTATGACAATTGCGGCAATCAGGGGGCTGATGGTTTAGTTTATGCCAATCGTGTTCCTCAGGTGGATTACTGGCAATTGCGCAAGGTGTACACGCCTGTGAAAGCGATGGATGATACTCTACTTGTTTCTGGCGGAAAACAGACGGTCAATCTCAAAGTGAACAACCGATACGACTTTACCAATCTTTCGCAAACTCGGTGCAAATGGGCACTTTATGCAGATACTACGGCGTTGGAGTCCGGAAAAAGCGCTCTGGATTGTGCTCCCCATGACACAATGAACCTGACGATAAATGTCAATCTTCCGGAAAAGGTAGACGCAAACTATTACTACCTGAAAGTGCAGTTTAGCGACAAGCAGAATTATACTTTTTATGAAAAAGTCTATCCGTTGCAGGTCAAAAATCATACAACCGGTTTGCGTCAAAAGCAGGCATCCAAAGCTCAGAAACCGGTTTTGAAGGCCAATACCATCACTGGCGGAGATTTCAAACTGGGATTGAATCCTCAAACGGGAATGATAAAGCTGACTGACCTATCCGGTTCAAATTTAATTGCGAATGGCCCTTATGCCCGCATGGGACGCAAAACCACCATGTCTGAACTGGCAACCACTAGCAAACCGGCGGAAAAAAAAACAGCAAACATTGACGACCCTTTGATGACAGAGAAAAACAGTGCTGAAAGTAATCCGGTCTGGACGCCTCATTTACTGACCCGTCCACAGGTGAAAGTCGAAAGTATTACAGCTAAAAAGATGGTAGTGAATTATACCTACGAGCGACAAAACGGCAAAGGTCAGTTTATTTCCGGCAAGGTAATCTATTCAGTTTCTGACAGTGGTCGTATTGATGTAGAATACCGTTTTGTGCCCAATCAGGCAAAAGGCATTGCACTCGAGGCGGGACTTTCATTCCTGATGCCGGCATCGTTTACTGAATTTCGTTGGGCTGGCAAAGGGCCTTACCCTGCTTATCCCGGAAAAGACAGACTAGACGAATTCGGCCTTTACCACCTGAACAGTGCAGACCTGAATTACCAGGGAAACCGGGAGGATGTGGATATTGCCATTCTTTCCGATGCGCAGGGCAAAGGCATTGCTCTCGTGGCAAATAAAAGCAATATTGCCGTGGAGAATACTGCTGAGGGTATTATCGTCAGCTACAATGCTTATGTTTCAGGACGATTCAACAAAGGAAGCATGCCGGAAACGAAAGTAAATGTGGAAAAATTGCAGGAAATATCCGGTCGCTTTTCTATTGTGCCACTCAATGCCAATTGGCCTGATGTTCTGCATAAACTATTTGGTTCATCCACTAATCTGGCGAAACCTTTTAAGCCGTTTTATAATAGTTATGACCAGTGAAATGAATAGTCAAACCATATTGAAGTGCGAAAATCTGAACTCCACATGCCTGATGTTTTGCCATTTATAGTAGTCTCTAATGGGTGCAGCGGTTTTTAACCGCTGATTCTAAACGAATATTATCGCGGTTAAGAGATGGTTATCGGGATGCGACACCCGCAGAGTAACCTAATGCTTCTTGTATAGTTAACAAATGTAAAAATAAATGGTGTTAAATAACATCGTAAGCCCAAAATAACTTCCTTTGCAAAACCACAACAGGAGTGTGGGAAATACTTACAGCTCAAAAAATGAGAAGAAATCTAATTAACATAGTAGTGGTCGCCATTATTGTCACCTGGGTCAGAACGATTCACCGACGGTAATGCTATTGCTATAACTCAGGAAATAGACTACCCCCTTTCGGTGATTGACCGGAAGGGGGTTTTTTCATTTAATAACTTCATCAAAACATTGAATTATGGATTCCAGTTCCGAATCGAAGAAAATGGCATTTGCCCAAAGAATGGAGGGGGTACCCCGTTCATTTATTCGTGAGATACTCAAAGTAGCAATATCACCCGAGGTTATCTCTTTTGCAGGCGGTTTACCTAACAAAGAGCTCTTTCCTCTCGAAGCGTTGAGTGCCTCGGCTCAGAAACTAATGACATCCGGTGACCGCAACATTTTGCAATACTCCAATACCGAAGGGTACATCGGATTGCGCAGGAAGATAGCCGAACGATATGCAAAGAAAGGGTTGTCGGTCAATCCGGACAATATTCTCATAACGAACGGTTCACAACAAGGCCTCGACCTGTTGGCAAAAGTGTTTATCAATGAAGGCGATAAGATTGTGATTGAAAAACCCGGATACCTGGGTGCCATTCAGGCATTTTCGGTATTCAGACCCTCTTTTATTCCTGTTCCTCTCCTGGACGATGGAATAGATACGATTCGTTTTGAAGAGGCTGTGACGAATGAATCTCCCCGCTTAGCCTATCTGATTCCCAATTTTCAGAATCCGTCCGGGATAAGTTACAGTTCTGAAACCCGTCAGCGGGTAGCAGATATTTGCCGAAATCGTTCGCTCTACCTGATTGAAGATGACCCGTATGGGGATATCCGCTTCAAGGGAGGATCGTTACCATCGTTTTATCACTTCATTCCGGAACAAACCATCATGTTGGGGACATTCTCAAAAACAGTAGTACCGGCATTTCGGTTAGGCTGGATAGTTGCACCGGATAATGTGATGGATAAGCTAATCATTGCCAAACAGGCTGCCGATTTGCATACTGACTATTTTACACAACGGCTGGTTTGCCAATACCTGACGGACTATGATGTTGACAATCATATCGCTACCATCAGTAAATCTTACGGTAAGCAGGCAAAAGCTATGATTGCGGCTATTGAACAATATTTTCCACCGGAGGTAAAATACACCCGCCCCGAAGGTGGAATGTTCCTGTGGTTAACGCTCCCTGATGACATCAATGCCATGGAGCTTTTTGAGCGGGCTATTCAGGAGAATGTTGCTTTTGTACCCGGAAATCCTTTTTACACAGACAATGAAAATGTCAATACTTGCCGGTTAAACTTTTCATGTTCGAATGAAAGTGAGATTTTTATCGGCATTCAGAAGTTGAGTCAGGTTATCAGGGAAATGATGGCTGAGAATGCGTAATGTGGAAACTCTTAACGGCGTCAGTCAGGCAGTACATTGTTTTTCTGATGTTTCGCATTATTCTACAGACTGCAAATATTATGGAACTCTGCCCGGTTATCATTAGATAAACTGAGCGAGTTCCGTAGTCTTTGTAGAATACATGTCCATAGAAAATATTGAAGTAGCGTCCCTGGATATTAATTATCATCATCGGGGTGTTCAGCTGATAACCACGAATCTCCCCAATTCCAATCAGAATATCTTCAATATCCGTCCGGTTCCCGTTTGCTTCATCTTCTCGATTTGTCCCGCAGCATTAGCCTTGCCAAAGACAATTCCCATTCCCAGTACAAGTGAATAGCCGGATAAAACCTCATCCTTTTCAAGGAAATCGGTATTCAAAGTACATTCGATTCGTTCGCTGATAGCGGAAGTAGAGAGCCATTCACTTTCAAAAGTACGACAAGCGCCTATCCATCCCTCTTTGGTTGATGTGTAGTCTTTGCCTTCTGCTTCTCTATACACATCCGGGATAAACGCCAGATTTACCATTACCCTGTAGTAAGGCATATTGATTTCGTTTACCAGATGGTAAGCCGGGTCGATAGGCGGTAAGGATAAAGTGGCGGATAAAGCCTCTCTGTCCACTTTGTATTCAGGCATTACGCTCAGTATCTGTCCGAATATTCGTCTCCGGTTGGGACTGAAACCCTCCAGCACCTCACCGTACTTACTGAGATAGACCCCTCTGAAGCCCTGCTCATGCTCCGTATCCATCAGTTGTATCTTTTTGCACAAGGCATTGAGTGTGCCAATCACCGGATAATCCGCCTGTGCGAATACATCGTGCAGCCCTTTGAATATCAGTCTTGACATCTTTGTACAGCCTGACCATTCACTGTTATTCTTGCGTACCTTTTCAAAATTAGGGTGTTTCTTAATCTTGTTTTTACTTGGTCCGCCTTTGGTGCGTACAATGGTTTTATCACAACCTGCCATTTTGTAGAAAGAGAGATTGCGGATCTTTCCTTCTATCTCAAATAAATTCTCCGCTTTTGCCATTTTGCAGTCTATTTATTATACAATGTTTTCAAAGGTAGCTCTTCTGTTGATTATATCCAACTCCGTATCATATTATATATAATACCTTATACCGTACTTACTTTTTCCATAGATATCTCATATTATATTATAATATGGGATATCCATGGGTTATCTATAGGATATCCTTGGAATTATAAATAATCAGTATACTTGTTGGTACGGAAATGGTACGGAGCAAGGGGTTGTGAAGTGGGGCGTTTTTAGGCAGGAAATGAGAGGTGAACCTTTTCCAAAGTACAAAACTTTGGAAAAGTGAGAGGAATGGGTGTTGAGCTTATATTCCGCTAACACGACATTGGTGAATCCGAGGGTATTTCCTGTTCATCGTATTTATGAAGATAATGTTCAATAAGATTAGCGGTAGATTGAATGTCTGTTTTGTCTGTTAAAATCGGGGCAATCGTCTTTAGCTCAGTTAATTTACCGCAACCGATTTTCTTAAACAACCTGCACACACTCTCGTTTCCTGCAAAATCTTCCGAATAGAAAGAGGATAGTTTGTCCAAAGCGAGATAGCTCTTGTCCGCTTTATTCAGTCCGGTAAGCTCTTCCAGTTTGTCCGCTTCCGGTGTGTCGCTGTTTGTAACCAGCAAAAAGGTCTTAATGAGTAATGCCCCTTCTACTATCGAGCAGAGCAAATACCCCACTTTTATTCGATTGATTGCAAATTCGATTAAAATACGGCCCTTGTAATGAATAATTTTAGGATTCAAAAAAGCAGTGACTAAAAGCATCTGAATCAGTCCGAGAGGAATAGTATCAATTCGTTCGGTTAGACGGTTAATGGCATGGGTCTGGATATATACCTCTATAGGTAAATCAGCAAGCCCACATTTTAAACCAAGTTTTCCTGGTGTAATTGTTGGCCAGACTTCAGTTCCAAAGGGTTTTGCCCATCCAAGCCGATATCCGGTTCTCTTTTTCTGATCAATTACAAAAGTTCTGGTTTCCGGTATCGTCTGGTGAATGATTATGGTGTTATGTAGCTTTAACGTTTTATTGTTTACTATTGGTTTTTCATTAATCCAAAGCAGTCGTTCGAAGGTATTAGCTTCATAGCAGAGATAGCTAACGCATTCAATTAAAATCTGCACAGACTGTAATTGCATTCCATTTTGTCCGTTACCTGGTTTATCGGATATAAAATCCTCAAATTCATGCTCTAAGATGGAGGTCTCTTTAAATTTTTTCTTGCTGTCTTCATTTTCTATCATGTATATAAACGACAGGAATATTTCAAAATAATCCCCGATAGTTATCTCATATTCAGGATTCTGGAATTGAATATAATCTTTATGGTAAATCGACATAAATATGTCTCTTCCTGTATTCAGCAATTCCGGCGAGATGTGGCAGGAATCATCGGCAACAATCTGCAAGGTATTGTACCTACACATAAAAAGACGTTCTTTAAATGATTCGGAAAGTAACTTATAGGTGTCACCTTTTCCCAGACCCATTAAAATGGTATGTAGTTTACGCAGGAAGATATTGCGTTGTTGTGCAATAGCCTCTTTCTGACATTTATAGCTGTTGACCGGCTTCTTCTTTTTACTCATGGCAAATGGATTGTGTGGTGTGGATTACTATGTCTTGTTTTCATGGTAGGGTTGCCCCATTCGCAAATATAATGATTTTAATATACCATTGAGCGGGGAATCTCATTTATCACTTTCCATACGGAGAATGATCACTTCCGCATATATGGTGTGCCATTCTTTACTTACAGTAACCGCCAGATGTTTGATCAGGCCATGGGGGCTGAGTTTGTTGTATCGGGATGAGGTTGATGTTCGCTCACTAACTTTTCCAAAGTTCGAAGCTTTGGAAAAGTTGGTCGAAGTCGTAATATACCGCCGGTTAAACGTCGTTTAGAGGGTATTTAACCGGCGGTTTTATCTTTGTATTTGTTATCGCTGCTCGAGGAACCGGATTTACCTAGCACCCGAATCAAATATTGGGCAGCTGGAAGGATTGTAAAAGATCTACTTTGCAGAATCATCCATTCATTTTTCGAAAACATTATTGATTTTCACGAGGAACTTAAACAGGCTCTTAGTTGAACCAATGTATTTGGTAGGTTATATAGAAAGACTTGGCACAGGAACAGGTGATATTGTTCGCATAGTCAGGGAAAACGCGGACAGTCAAAACAGAAATAAACTCCGACATTAATTGGAGTAGTGATTTCCTGAAAAGCTCTACCTTCGGGCACTCAAAGAAAATCTAATAGTATGAAGAAATATCTTATCGTTTTATTGAGTCTCTTGTTGGGGGCTTTCTCATCGCAAGCAGCCAATAAATTAAAGAAAGAAAAGGCTCCCATTGTAGTATTGACTTTTGACGATGCCGTAATCAGCCATTACGAAGTGGTGGCACCATTGTTGAAGAAATACCATTTTGGCGGGACATTCTTCGTCTGCGAGTTTCCCCGTCAGGCGCCTGAGGATTCTCTCAAATATATGACCTGGTCACAAATTGCAGAATTGAATAAGATGGGATTTGAGATTGGGAACCACACCCGCACCCACAAGCATGTCAACAAAATGAACCGGGCAAAAATGAACGAGGAGTTGGGATACATCGAAATGAAATGTAAACAGTATGGCATTCCCAAACCTGTTTCTTTTGCCTATCCCGGGTATGATACCGACTCGTTGTCTCAGGTCGTTTTGCCTGAAATGGGATACCGGTTTGGACGAACCGGAGGTAGTAAGGTCTATATCCCGGGTGAGCAAAAAACGTTGCTTATCCCTAGTTTTAGTACGACTGGAACTACAGAAAAAGCCCGCGAACGTGTCATGAAAGTGCTGCAGGAAGCCCAACCCGGTCAGATTATCGTCTTTACCATACATGGCGTGCCAGATACTGCTCATCCTTCGGTATCGACTTCTCCCGTATATTTTACCGAATACCTGCAATATATGCACGACCATCATTTCAAGGTTATCGCGATGCGTAATCTGGGAAAATATATTGATAAGTAGTAAGTTACGTCTTTTTGTTCGGTAGGAGTGTTTGTAAGACGGGATATTCTTCCATAGAATAAGTACAATTCTACATTATTTCATGAGAAATAACGATTAGTTTTGTCTAACCTACCACAACAGTGTAAACCATCTAATAAATCGGACTGAAACGTTCTATGAAAAGAGTATTATTGTTTTTTTGTTTAGCATCAGTGGCTTTTACGGCAAAGTCGAAGGATTATGTGATTACTGATTTTGGCGTTAGTGCTGATAGTACAAAACTCAACACGGTTGGAATCCAAAAGGTGATTGACAAAGCCTCTGTTGAAGGGGGAGGTACAATTGTAGTTCCCAAAGGCGTGTTCCTCTCAGGCGCACTCTTCTTCAAACCTCATACCAAACTTCGTCTAATGGAAGGTGCCGTGCTGAAGGGTTCGGATAACATTGCCCATTATCCCCTGATACCATCCCGTATGGAGGGCAAATGCCTGAATTATTACGCAGCCCTTATCAATGCCTACAAAGTGGATAGTTTCAGCATCACCGGTGCAGGTACAATCAATGGCAATGGCGCCAAATTCTGGAGTTATTTCTGGGCTTACCGCGACTCGATGAAGCTGTTGAAAAAATCGGCTACCAATCTGGAGGTTCATCGTCCCCGTTTACTTTTCATCTGGGGATGCAATAATGTAACGATTTCAAATACGAAGTTGTGTAATTCGGGATTCTGGACAACCCATTTGTACCAATGCAATAATGTGTTGATTGAAAATTGCCAGATACGCTCACCGTTCAAACCGGTTAAGGCACCCAGTACAGACGGAATTGATATCGATGTATGCAAAAAAGTAACGATTCGAAAGTGCTATATCTCGGTCAATGATGACGCCGTTTGTGTAAAAGGAGGTAAAGGCCCTTATGCGCATAAACAACCGGAAAACGGAATCGTTGAGGATGTGCTTGTCGAAGATTGTACCTTTGGTGAATCGCACGGCGTATTAACTCTGGGCAGTGAAAGTGTCCATGCGCGTAATATTACTCTCCGCAACTGTAAGGTGACCAGCAATACACCGCTATTGCGTATCAAAATGCGCCCGGATACCTATCAGGTGTTTGAAAATGTGACGGTAGATAATGTAACCGGTAGTTGTGGCTCAGTGATTGACCTGAAGCCCTGGAAACAGTTTTTCAATATGGAGGGAAGCAAGGAAAAGCCTTACGGGATAATCCGTAATATCACTCTGTCAAATATCAAGGTAAAATGTACCCAGTTTGGCGAGATTGCCGGCAATCCTTTGGATAAAGTATCCAACTTTGTTCTTAAAAACATCGAGGTTACAGCCAAAACACCGGAACTGAAGACCAAATACCCGGAGGTGAAAGCGGTTAATGTAATGGTTAACGGTGCTCCATTGGTAATGAAATAAATTGCATTTATCAGACTAATAACAAGAAAGAGAATTCCAGATACGAGTTTCTGCGTCCGGCAGAGCAGTGTAAGTTGGAGGGAATTTCAGTGAGCGGATGATTTTGGAGTCATTCGCTCACTGACGTCCTGGGTTGATTTGGTGTGGTTTACCCGGCTAATGTCAATGGAAAGAAAGCGGCTTTCTTTGATCCGTTTGCCAACGACCAGGATTGGGCTCTGGTTTATTATCTGAAAACATTAGATTCATATAAATTCAAATAAGGAAGTTCCAAACCAGCCGGTGGAGAAGGTGTGATTTAAATCTTTTATGGTGATTTATCTCCGTTGTGTAAGATAAAGCATGGATTTGTACAATCGACCATATTAAAGAGCTTATTGGTCATTTAACTTTGTGATTGATACTTTATTGACCTTGTTAAGAAATTACACTATGAAACGATTTATCTCATTCCTCTCTTTTCTGTTGTTGATTTCCCTTTCCGGAATCTCTGCCAGGAACTATTATGTTGCCACAAATGGCAATGATACAACAGGTACCGGTGCTATTTCAGCTCCTTACGCCACAATAATGAAAGCACAGCAATACGTTGTTGCGGGTGATACTGTATTTGTGCGTGGAGGAACCTATAAAATGACGGAGGCTCAAATATACAAAGAGGAGAGCATCTGGGCCTATACGCACTATCTCGATAAAAGCGGAACCTCTGCGACAAGCCGTATTTGCTATTTTGCCTACCCGGGAGAGCAACCGGTATTTGACCTCTCCAATGTGAAGCCTTCCGGATACCGGAATACCATTTTCTATACCAAAGGTTCCTGGTTGCACATCAAAGGTCTGGAAGTAATCGGGGTGCAGGTGACCATCACAACGCATACGCAGTCGGAGTGCTTCCGCAATGAAGGCAGCAATAATATCTTCGAACAGCTGAAAATGCACGACGGTATGGGTATTGGTTTCTATCTGACCAAAGGTGCAAATAACCTGATCCTGAATTGCGATGCGTATCGTAACTATGATAGTGTTTCCGAGTCAGGTGCGGGAGGAAATACGGATGGATTCGGACTTCATCCGGCCAAAGGTGGTACCGGAAATGTAATCCGGGGCTGTCGTGCATGGTTTAACAGCGACGATGGTTACGATTGTATCAACTCGGCAGAAAGCGTCACCTTTGATAACTGCTGGGCATTTTACAACGGATATGATGCCTCGTTTGTTAAGCATGGTGATGGCAACGGCTTCAAAGCCGGAGGTTACGGACAGGCTCCTGCCATTTCCAGTCTGCCCAGCCCGATTCCTTCCAATACGATCAAAAATTGTCTGGCTTACCGGAACAAGGCAAATGGATTTTATGCCAATCATCATGTGGTAACCGGCAGCAAGTGGAATAACAATACGGCGTATCGTAATTCGACCAATTACAATATGCTGAGTCAGCGACTGACCAAGAGTCCAACGACAGGAGCGGATACGACCATCGATTGTCCGGGAATCAACCACATCCTGCACAATAATATCTCCTTCAAATATTCAACTTTGAAGGATACGGTAAATCTGGGAACGTCAGTGAATACATTTAATACGTTCTCTCCCGGAATTGCAGTAGTGGTCGATGCTAATGATTTTGTTAGTCTCGATGAATCTTTGCTGATAGCACCCCGGCAGGCAGACGGCAGTCTCCCAAATAACGGTTTTCTAAGGCTTAAAACAGGCAGTGACCTGATTGATAAAGGAACGAATGTCGGTTATCCTTTTGTGGGCATAGCTCCCGACCTGGGCGCTTTTGAATACCAATCGACAAATACGGCTGTGTCAGAAGTTCAAAAAGAGAAAAAAGTGGCTTTCTACCCCAATCCCGCCCAAACAGCAATTAACTTCGGAAATAATTCTTTCAGGCATTTATCCATATATGATCTTAGCGGAAAGAGGCTGGTGGATACTCCTTATATGCCAAGCGTAGATGTTTCATCACTCAATAAAGGATGCTATCTGGTAAAAATTGAAAGAGAGGAGGGCAGTAGCCTTATTGAAAAGATGATTAAAGAATAATTATTAAGGGATTTAAAGCAAAGAGAGAGGTTGTCCGGATGCAAGATCGCCGCTTTCTTTGTTTGAATACCCAATGGAGCGTCGAATATGAAAGCATAAAAGCCGTTTGTGGCCGTTTGTCCAGCCAAAATGTACAAATCTGCATTTGGATGAATCCGGTTAAGCGTAGTTTTGCTTCTGAAATAAAGGACCGTTTGGATAAGCCACAGCGGTCATTTACCTAAATATCATAACTATGAGAATCTTCAAAACACTTTTATTCTTATTCCTTTCAGTAATTACCATACTCTCTTTCAAAACAGCTGAGAAAGTAAACATTTGGATGATTGGCGATTCGACCATGGCATCCAAAAAGCCGGAACGCGCTCCCGAATCTGGTTGGGGAGTGGCAATGAGTGACTTTGCAAAGGCGAATGCAGTCATCCATAACCATGCCGCGAGTGGTCGCAGTACAAAAAGCTATATTGATGAGAAGCGCTGGGAAGCGGTTTGCGATAGCATTAAGCCGGGGGATTACGTCATTATCCAGTTTGGTCACAACGATGAGAAACCCGATTCACCCCTTCACACCGATCCTTACACAACCTATCAGCAAAATCTGAAGAAGTTTGTAGAGGAAACCCGCATCAAAGGTGGAATACCCATTATCTGTTCATCCATTGTACGTCGTCATTTCGATGGCAAAGGCGACTTACTCAATTCACATGGGGAATACATCAATGCTGCCCGACTGATTGCAGAGCAAACTCAGACCTCTTACGTGGATATGGAGGCTCAGACGCGTCAGTTGATATCCCAATTAGGCTCTGAGAAATCGAAATCCTTATACACATTCTGCAAACCGGGTGAATATAAGGGGCGAATGAAAGGCGTGCAGGACTCTACGCATCTGAATAATGATGGTGCACGTCAGGTAGCCGCCTTGTTTGTCTCGGAAGTAAAACACCTGAAACTGTCGTTGGCAAAATATTTGAAGTAAAAGGACTGGTTTTGCCACTCATGTTTTGCACATAACTACTATTTAACTACAATAAATATTCTGATTATGAAAAATGCAGCATTATCGCTGATTCTCTTATTCTCTATTCCACTGTTTGCTTCGAATAAAGCGGAAGGAACCATCAACGTAAAATCCGTAAACGTTACTGCGCCTTTTAAGATGCCGGCCATTAAGTATCCTGATTTTGCAAAATGTAAAAGACTTTCCATTACAGATTTCGGGGCTGTAAGGGGCGATAAAGGTAAAACGACTCAGGCTATTGCAAAAGCCATTGAGGAAGCCAATAAGCAGGGCGGTGGGGTAGTGGTCATTCCCGAAGGCGAATGGCTCACCGGAGCAGTTCACCTGAAAAGTAACGTCAACCTTCACCTGAATAAGGGCGCTGTACTATTATTTTCAGAAAATCCGAAAGATTATCTGCCTGCCGTTCATTCCTCCTGGGAAGGACTGGAGTGTTACAACTATTCTCCACTGATTTATGCGTATCAGTGTAAAAACATTGCGATAACCGGACAGGGCGAGATCAGGGCTAAAATGGATGTCTGGAAGATCTGGTCAAAACGTCCGAGTGGTCACATGAACAGCCTCAAACGCCTTTACTACATGGCTTATGAGAATGTGCCTGTGGCTCAACGCATGATGGTGAACGGTTCGGCCAATTTCCGTCCGCAATTTATCCAGATAAACCGTTGTGAAAATGTCCTGCTCGATGGATTTAAGATCAGGAACAGCCCATTTTGGACAGTTCACCTTTACCTTTCCAAAGACATTGTGATGCGTAACCTTGATATTTATGCACACGGTCACAACAATGACGGCCTCGATCCGGAAATGAGCCAGAATGTTTTAGTGGAAAATGTCGTGTTTGATCAGGGAGACGATGCCATTGCTGTGAAATCAGGCCGCGCTCCCGAAGGATGGCGTACTCAGACACCTTCAAAGAATATTGTAATCCGTAACTGCACCATGAAGAATGGTCACCAGTTGCTTGCCGTCGGCACAGAAATATCCGGGGGAGTAGAGAATGTCTTTGTCAATAATTGCCATACAACGGATAGCGTAAAGATGTTTAACATCGTCTTTATCAAGACCAACGAACGTATGGGAGGATATGTAAATAATATTTATGTATCCAATGTAAGTGGCGGAAAGATGGATTATGGAGTGCTCGGCATCGAAACCGATGTGCTGTACCAATGGAAAGACCTGGTTCCAACCATCGAAAAGCGTCTTACCCCGATCAAGAACATTTATCTGGATAATGTAAAAGCAAGCAGTGCGAAGTTTGTTTCCAGAATATTAGGCAATAAAGAGCTGCCGGTGGAGAATGTTTCGCTCAAAAATGTGTCGGTAGGTACTATGAGTGGCAACCAGAAAAACATTCAGGAGAATGTAATCAACTTTAGTACTGGCAAATAAATAGGGGGCACTTTATCAGGATGTTACAGGTCCGAAGTGCCTGTATATTCAGGACGAGATTTGCCTGATTAGTGCGTTGATCAGGTAAACAATAGATGGACAAATAGGAACGATAGATTATTCAGCCGTTTCTATTTGTCCATTTTTGCTTGAATTGCCATTTTATGTATTGTGCAGATGCGCTACCTCAGTCTCTATAGTAAGCCATTGTAGCGCTACATTTCACTACTATAGTCTCTAAAGTTGCACACTGCACGATACAATGTGCAGCCTTAGTCTCGTAGGTAAGCCAATGTATCTCTACATTGTACTACTCTGGTCTCTGGGTTTGCCGGTTGCAACGAACAGGGAACAATGTTTGTTTTATCAGACAATTTTTTCGGAACATTGATAGCAAATTTTGGAAAAATATTTAATAGGTTATCTTAGCAATTTTGTTGTATTCACCCATGATTAGCAAGCCCTCAAATCGTATTAATTGATTTGGTTGTATTATCTATAGCAACTAAATCTTTATCCGAACTGTTTTATAAAAGGCAGGCTTTACTTCTCAAAAAAACATTACAACCTGAATCTCTATTTTTGGGGCTAACTAACAATATGCTTTTGCATAGAATTTTACCTAAACCGGTCTTTTACCTATAAGTTCAAGTTAATCAGATCTTAATATTCAAAGAAATGGGAAACAATACTCTGCTGAAACGGACTTGGGGATTCTTCCTACTCTTGCCAATATTTGTCTCCTGCGAAAAACCGGCAACATCTTTCGACGAAGTGGAAGACGCCATCTATTACGAGAAACAACAGAAGGTCGCAGCGCCATCGCCAGACTCTTCAATCCATGTAATGACCTGGAATATCCGTTTTGGAATAGGACGTGGTCCCTGGTTTGGGGATGCTTGCGGATATAAGGTTGTTTATGCGGCAGATGAAGTTATGCCAAATCTGAAGCTTATTGCTGACAAGATAAATCTTTTAAAGCCGGATATCCTTCTGCTGCAGGAGGCTGATATAAAATCAACCCGTTCAGCATACATCAATGAACTCAGATGGTTGCTCGATAACACCTATTTCAACTATGCCGTGTATGGCTCGCAATGGAAAGCGCAATTTATTCCCAGTGATGGATTAGGCCGAATGGATGAGAGCAATGCTATTTTGTCACGTTGGCCGCTGACCAATGCCAAAAGAATCCAGTTGGATTTGCGTAAGGATCAGATTTCCATTGAACGTTATTTTTATGAACGCTGCTGTATGGTTAGGGCAAAGGTTCTGATACCCGGTTTTGAGGATTTCTATGTAGTCAATATCCACGCTTCTGCATTTGCGACAGATGAAACTAAACATCGACATCTGATTGAGTTTAAGGAAGAGTTGGACCGGATTTCAGCTTCAGGAGCCGTTTTTGTCGCGGGTGGCGACCTGAATGAGATTCCTCCGGGCAGTGATTCTACTGATTTTTGCATCGAAGATATGTGTCCGGGGGAATCATTTCACCATCCGGGAGATGATCCGATGCATAGACCGGGTAATAACTATACGCCAGAGGTTGATTGGCTGACTCCGCTTTTTACCGCTTATCGTTCGGCGTTTTCCCTCAGCGAATATATTCAGAACCAGAAAGCCTATTTTACTAGTACGCCACTTCCGGATAAGTTCTGGGAGCGCACGCTTGACTATTTGTTTACAAACTATAGATGGAAGATTGGAGGAACAGTTATTCATCAGGATTTCATTCAGGAGTCAGACCATGTTCCGGTGAGTGGTACGCTCATTTTAAAGAAAAAGTAAAGACTTTTTTCGTCATAAGAAGACAAGAGTTTTGATTGTGAGCAATAGATATTTTCAACTCTTAAAAACGAATGGGAATGTTACGGAAAGCAGCTATAACGTTTACTTTATCAGTACTGTGCTTTGTAAGTATTGCTCAGGAGAACATTTTGTCGGATAGATGGGGGGAGAATACAGCATTTGTTAAGTCGAAAGGCAAATGGGAAAGCGGGTTGGTCCAGTCGCTGCGTTATGGGGTGAGTGATAAGGTAGAGTTTCGTACCAATGCATTATTAATGCCTTTGTTGCCCAATGCCGGAATAAAGATTCTTTATAGTGCCAGAAACGATTACTATCTTTCGGGAGAACATTCGATAAGCTATCCGACACTCTTTCTTAAAGCTGTTAGCTTCAAGGGAACAGGAGGCCTGATTTCTCCTCAGTACGATTTCCCGTTTATTTTGTCAGTAGATAATTCGTTGCTTGTAACGCATCCTGTCGGGACTTCTTCTCTGCTCACATTAAGGGCTGGTGTCTGTTTTGCAATCCATGGATCAACCCCTGATTATCAGTCAACAATTGATCTTCCACTTATATATCCAAGAATGGCACATTATTACAAAGGAGCATCTTTAAGAGGAGGACTATTTTACAAAGGATTGATTTCACAGAAACTATATTGGGAAGCGGGAGCACGGATATTCAGCATCACACGCGATCGGGATAATCTGTTTGCTGAGAATAGTGGTACGTTGATGTGGGCCATAAGTCGTTCTTTGCGGATCAGGGGAGGATATATTCTGGCGTGGGGTAATTATCCCTTCGGAGAACAAATTCAGTTATGGCCAACTATCGATCTTATATTTGGCAGTAAACTATAATTCTTTTTCACTTCAATTATCACAATCGAAGCAGGATATTTAAAAGCAACTACAACATGCAACCTTGCTGAATATAAATGTGTTGTATTGTTATAATCAGAAAGAATGTATTATGAAACCAACTATTGATACTACAACATTCGGAAGTATAACCATTAACGGGAATCTGTATGATTACGATGTAATGATCGGGTTAAACGGCCATATAAGAAGAAGAATGAAAGAGTTGTCTTCCGGAAAATACGGTACTTCACACAAGATTTCACTGGAAGAGGCCATCTATATTTTTGAGAAGGGAGCGAAGCAAATCATTATTGGAACCGGTCAGACGGGATATGTTGTGCTTTCGGAAGAAGCCAACCAGTTCTTTAAGGATCATGGTTGCACCATCACCCTGTTGCCCACTCCCAGAGCTATACTGGCATGGAATTCAGCCGAAGGCTTTGTGGTCGGAGTTTTCCATGTTACCTGCTGATATCCTTTATTAGTTCTATTATCAAGTAAGAAAGTTACACCTAAACCTTTATCATTATGCCAGTACGTAAATTAATTGAGTTCCTCAGGGAAAACAGCATCAAGTTTGTTGTCATCAGCCATTCTCCGGCTTATACAGCGCTGGAGATTGCCGAATCAGCCCATGTGCCCGGGCAAGTATTGGCAAAAACCGTGATGGTTGATATTGACGGTCAATTAGCCATGGCGGTATTGCCTGCCTCCCGTATGATTAATCTGGAATTACTAAAAGAGTCTGTTGGCGCAAAAAATGTAATTCTATCCTGTGAACAGGAGTTTGCCCGCAGATTTCCCGGTTGTGAACTGGGTGCGATGCCTCCATTTGGTAATCTCTTCGGAATGGAAGTGTATGTCTCTCCTGATTTAGCTGAAGATGACGAGATTGCATTCAATGCAGGTTCGCTATCGGAACTAATCCTGCTTTCGTATAAAGACTATGTCCGTTTGGTAAATCCTAAGATTGTGAAGTTCTGATGGATTAATAAATCAGACGGAGAGAAAAGACAGAGAGCCACGAAAGAATTTTACTTTCGCGGCTCTCTATTATATTAGAATGTATCGTGATTCTCTGAATACTAAAGGTTCTTCAGGTTGTGTCCCATTCTTTCCTTTTTCGTTTTCATGTAAAACTCATTATAAGGATTGTGAGAAACCTCGATAGGAACATTTTCTATCACTTCCAAACCGTAAGCTTCGATGCCAATGCGTTTGATCGGATTGTTGGTCATTAGTCGCATCTTGCTTACACCAATTTCACGAAGAATCTGGGCTCCAACACCATAATCACGCTCATCGGCTTTAAAACCCAGGTGAAGGTTTGCATCGACTGTATCATAACCGTTTTCCTGTAGTTTATAGGCTTTGATTTTATTCATCAGGCCAATGCCTCGGCCTTCCTGATTCATATAAACGACAACGCCTTTACCTTCCTTCTCGATTGTTTTCATCGCAGTATGAAGTTGTTCGCCACATTCACAACGTTTACTGCCGAATATATCTCCGGTTACGCAGGAAGAGTGAACGCGAACCAGGATCGGCTCATCTTTATCCCAGGTTCCCTTGATCAGGGCAACATGTTCGAGACCGTTTGATTTCTGACGGAAAGGGATGAGGCGGAAATCACCGTAATCGGTAGGCATATTGACCTCTTCGCCTTTTTCTACAAGCGATTCTTTTTCCAATAGATAAGAAATCAAAGCCGCCACTGAAATAATCTTCAGATCGTGTTCTTTGGCCATCTCGATCAGTTCCGGTAAACGGGCCATTGTTCCGTCTTCGTTCATAATTTCAACCAACACTCCCGCCGGATACAAACCGGCTAAACGGGCAAGGTCAACAGAGGCTTCGGTATGTCCTGCGCGACGAAGTACACCACGGTTGCGGGCACGAAGCGGGAAGATGTGTCCCGGACGTCCGAAGTCTTCGGGTTTAGCATCTGTCTCACAAAGTCTTTGTATAGTTTTTGCCCTGTCGTGAGCAGAAATACCGGTCGTACATCCGTGGCCTAATAAGTCAATCGAAACCGTAAAAGGGGTTGCATGGAGTGATGTGTTTTTAGTCACCATCATTTCCAGGTCAAGTTCATCGCAACGCTCCTCAGTCAAAGGAGCACAAATCAATCCACGGCCATAGCGTGCCATGAAGTTGATCTTCTCCGGAGTAATCAGTTCGGCAGCAGCAATAAAGTCTCCTTCATTTTCACGATCTTCATCATCTACCACGATCAGTAATTTACCGGCACGAATATCCTCGATAGCTTCTTCTACTGTATTTAATCTAAACATATTGTCAGTTTTTTATTAGATTCGACAATTCCTGATTGATGCGGGTCATTTGCTCGAAATCTTTCAGTAATCGTTTCTGTTGAATTTTTGCATTTATAAATAACACGATACCTATCGGGAAAAGGTATGCCAACGTCGTTCTTATCCATTTTACTTCCGGCACCACATTATATCTTTCTACCGGAATGACCGGATATTCCAATAACTTGAAATAGATATGCTGATCTGTGGAGTTATTCATCTCCTCAACCAGGCTTTCCAGAGCTTTACTTAATTGGATCAATTGATGAGAGTGTGTTCCTTCTTTCCAGAAGCGGACGTAATTCAATTTTCCCTGAGCTTTAAAGCTGTTAACTAAATCGTTTATCAGGTCGTTTTGTTCATCTATCAGTGACAAAACTTTGTTAATATCAGGATTGAACATGACTAACTCCTTGCGTTCCAGTGCTCGTTTGCCTCTTTTGCCAAACAGCTTTTTGAAAAATAACATATAGGCGTCAGAGTTAAGAATCATCGAGTCGCGGGCCGATTTGTAAGTCAGGAACGTGCCAAGCGGCAACAGGACAAAGGAGCTAAGCCACATTCCTTCCCAAGCCGGCCATTTACCATCACGGGCAAGTTTATATCCTGAATAGTCTATCATATAATAAATGATAAACAGAATAACCGAAATTACCACCGGTAATCCAAGACCACCTTTCCGGATAATTGCACCCAGTGGCGCACCGATAAAGAAGAATATCAGACAGGCAAAGGATAGTGTAAACTTTTTGTGCCATTCAATGTAGTGGCGATTAATATTGCCCTCCTGTGAATCGATAAAAAAGCTCTTGTATTCCAGCTCCTGACGGTTTGCTTCTGCAGTAGCAATGGCTCGGGAAAGAGCCGCTGACTTTTCACCGGATTCAGCATCGGCATAAAGGCTGTCCAGATTAATCGGTTTAAATGTTCGGGCAAATGCAGAATCGCTTGGCTGACCCACTTGCAGATAGGTGCTTTGTAGCGGAACGGTATTGATACTTGCCTTTTTGTTGACCTTATTGACACTGTCGATACGCACCTCCATGGAATCGATAGAGTGTCTGAGCTCTGCAATGTTTTTACCGATATACTGGCTTTGTAAGAAGCTGTTGTCAACACGCTTAAAGCTGGCGTCGAATTGGATTAGAATCTGTTTTAAAGTGAAAGACTCCCTGCGGTAGGGGATACTGTTGGAGTTGGAAGCACGCTGTTTCTGGAAGTTCTCAAATGATTCTCCATTGAAAATAGAGAATACCAGAAACTGCTTATCTTCAGTCATTTTTATTTTGGCTGAATCTGCTGCAATGACCCGTGCATTATCAAAACCCTGCGAGAAGTCGTAAATCATAACCTTTCTCAAGGTGCCTGTTTTCGGATCTTTTTTCTCTACATAAATATTGTATCCCTGTATCTGATCATAGAAAACACGTTCCGGAATATCAAGTTCAGGTGATTTCTGGCGGACGGAGAACATGAGACCCCAAAGTTTTACCTGGACTTTGGGCATGACATAGTTTTGGAAGTAAAATGAACCAATGGCAATGACTATCAAGGTGACAATCAGCGACCGCATAATGCGGATGAGCGAGATGCCTGCCGATTTCATGGCCAGTAGTTCGAGACTTTCCCCCAAATTTCCGAACGTCATCAGCGAAGCAAGCAGGATTGATAGCGGTAAGGCCATTGGCACCAGGTTGAGCGCTGCATAAGAGAAAAGTTCTGTCAGGACGGAGATGCTTAGTCCTTTTCCAACCAGTTCATCAACATATTTCCACAAAAACTGCATCAACAAAATGAAGAGGCAGATAAAAAAGGTCATGAAAAAAATAGGCAGAAATGTCTTTAAGACAAACAGGTATAATTTTTTGACACGCAACATGAGCTAACTCTGGTTTTTAGGCTGCAAAGTTAACAAAAAAGCATTATATCCCGCCACAAACTACGCACCAATACGGCGTTTGAGGGTTTCTACCTGACTATTCCAAAGTTCGATGGTGTCTTCGATTTCATCGGGTTCGGAGAAATCGGTAATCTCCAGCGCTGTTTCCCCTGTCAGCTCGGAGGTAGTCACCTTAAATTCGAAATAATATTTGGTGTCAGCGTCTTCTTCCCAACGAAAGCGAATAAAACTGCCGAAACGATTGAGAATCAGATCTGCAATCTGAGGTGTTCGTTGCCAGTAGAAGGTGAATTTCTTTCCATCCACATTTAGATCATCGCAAAACCATTTGCTCAGGCCACTCGGCGTGCCGATGTAAGTCCAAAGTACTGAAAGGGAGATGTTTTTCAGCTCGTATTCGATATGTAGTTTCTCTTTAGACATAGTTTTCATGTATTAAATTATTATGCCCCTAATATATGGGAAATTTATTTAACCGGACAAATAAATTAAAGAGAAAAATTGAGTCAGCGATTGTTTTTCTTGCTTTGGGGAGGTTTTATTGAAATAAAGTTTTTGGGCGTTGTAGTATATGTATAAAAATCAGTCTGTAAGTAAACCCTCTTTACGCAGAATGTGTTCTACCTCCGACATAATCATGGCCGTTGCGCCCCACAGGTGCCGGTTATCCAGCAGATAGGAGGGGATGGTGAACGTTTCACCATGCTCTTCGGTAAAAAGGAATGAATTCTTATTGCTGTGGTGTAAAAGGTTAAAGAGGTCAACTTCATAAAGCCGGGCGACCTCACTGTCCTGGATTTTAAACTGAGGGCGGGCAGTACAATACCCAACGAATGGATACACGATAAAGCCGCTTCGGGGAATGACCAGGGAAGAGAGTTGGCCAATCAGGGTAATTTCATAAGGGTGAACCCCGATTTCCTCTTCTGTTTCCCTGAGAGCAGTCTGATCGAGTGTCATGTCCTCAGGTTCAAACTTGCCTCCGGGCAGACTGATTTGTCCGCTATGGATACCGATTCCATTTTGCTTCAGGGTCAGAACCGTCATGATGCGGTCATTTTCATCGGGATACAACAGAAGCATTACCGCTGAAAGGCGTGCTTTCTTTTCATCCCATTCATGAAGTAATTTTCGCCTCATTTCAGATTCCATAGCTCTGTGAGCCTCGCTTCCAGGCAGCTCATTCTGAAGCAGTCTGGCCAATTGGTTTCTAAATATGTCGAATTTCGTTTTCAAGAATCAATTTAAATAAGGATTGTAATATCCGGATAATTATTTTTCTTACTTTTGCGTTTAACGCTAGTGAAGTTGTTTTAATGTTTGTTTAAACACAACTTTGTTCGCTTCAAAAATAGAGATTTCTTTATAAATAAACAGGGCTTATGATGAGAAATTCGCTGTATAAAGTTTACAGATTCTATTTGGAGGGCTTCAGGAGCATGACTCTCGGGAAAACTTTATGGATGATTATCCTGATTAAACTATTTATCATGTTCGCCGTTTTAAAGGTATTCTTTTTCCCTAATTTCCTTAACTCCAGATTTGAAATGAAAGAGCAGAAAGCCGATTATGTCGGAAAGGAACTTATTCAAAGGAAGTAAGACTAAAGACAAGATTGCCAATTCTACTTTTGCACCATTAGCATGGAAAACAAATCAAAATCAAATAATTATTCACTTTAAAATTTGCACCTATAACTTATGGAGACGATTGATTACTCTCTGGTTGACTGGTCGCGCGCGCAATTTGCGCTGACGGCTATTTATCACTGGATTTTTGTGCCGCTAACACTGGGTTTGGGCGTCATAATGTCCATTATGGAAACTATTTATTACAAAACGGGGAATCCGGAGTGGAAGCGAATCACCCAATTCTGGATGAAGCTCTTTGGAATCAACTTTGCCATTGGTGTGGCTACGGGGATTATTCTGGAGTTTGAATTCGGAACCAACTGGTCAAACTACAGCTGGTTTGTGGGGGATATTTTCGGCGCTCCGCTTGCCATTGAAGGGATTATGGCCTTCTTTATGGAATCAACCTTTATAGCAGTGATGTTCTTTGGCTGGAAAAAGGTAAGCAAAGGATTTCACCTGGCTTCCACCTGGTTGACTGTGATTGGAGCGACCCTCTCAGCGCTTTGGATTCTGGTGGCCAATGCCTGGATGCAGGCACCTGTTGGGATGCACTTTAATCCGGAAACCGTTCGTAACGAGATGATGGATTTTTGGGCGGTATTGTTTTCTCCGGTAGCTATAAACAAATTCCTTCATACGGTGACTTCCAGCTGGATGGTCGGTTCTGCTTTTGTAGTAGGCATCAGTGCATGGTATTTATTGAAGAAAAGAGAAATTGAGTTTGCCCGGAAAAGTATCCTGGTTGCAGCAGTTTTCGGCTTCTTCGGAACATTACTGGCAGCCTGGACAGGAGATGGTTCTGCGTATGAAGTGGCACAGAAACAGCCGATGAAACTGGCTGCCATGGAAGGTCTTTATAAAGGTAACACGCATGCAGGGCTGGTTGTATTTGGAGTGCTTAATTCGGATAAGAAAAGCTATGACGATGTTGTTGAGCCGTTTAAGGTTCGTTATGCTATACCAGGTGCCCTATCTGTACTATCTTTCCGTAATACAGGTGCATTTGTTCCCGGTATCCAGGATATCATGAATGGTGGTTACAAAATGAAAGACAGCAAAGGAAATACCATTACTGCGCTTTCTGCTGAAGAGCGGATTGTACGTGGGAAAGTTGCTATCCAGGCTTTGGCTGACTTTAAGGCGGCGAAAGCTGTTAAGAATGATTCCCTTGCTGCCGTTCATCGTGCTACATTGGAGGCCAATTATGACCACTTCGGCTATGGCTTTATTAAGGATAAAAAAGAACTGGTTCCTAATGTTCCATTGACATTCTATGCTTTCCGTCTTATGATACTCATTGGCGGATTTTTCCTTTTATTCTTTATTGTTCTCTGGGTTGCCGCAAGGAAGAAGATGCTACAAAATAAATGGTTGTTGTGGTTGTCTGTTTTGACTATTCCGCTGGCGTATGTTGCTACTCAATGTGGCTGGATTGTTGCTGAAGTGGGTCGCCAGCCCTGGGTGATTCAGGATATTATGCCAACGTTTGCTGCAGTGTCCCACATTGAGACTGGTTCGGTGAAGATTACCTTCTTCCTGTTTGCAATTCTCTTTACCGTATTGCTGATTGCAGAAGTAGGCATTATGTTGAAACAGATCAAAAAAGGGCCAGAGGCAGCACATTGATAATTAACTGAATTGATTAATCCGGCAATAAAATATAAAGTTATGGACTATACATTTTTGCAACAATATTGGTGGTTTCTGGTTTCGTTACTGGGAGCTTTGTTGGTTTTCCTTCTGTTTGTACAAGGCGGACAGACGCTAATATATACTATCGGAAAAACTGAACTTGAACAAACTATGCTGATTAATGCAACCGGTCGCAAGTGGGAATTTACTTTCACTACGTTGGTGACGTTTGGTGGCGCTTTTTTTGCATCATTTCCTCTCTTTTATTCAACCAGTTTTGGCGGTGCCTACTGGGTGTGGATGATTATCCTGTTCTGCTTTATTATTCAGGCGGTAGCTTATGAGTTCAGAAGTAAGAAAGGTAATTTCCTGGGAAAAAAGACTTACGAGGTTTTTCTATTGATTAACGGTTTTGGAGGACTGATTCTGTTGGGTACAGCTGTTGCTACTTTCTTTACCGGTTCGGAGTTTGTGGTTAACAAACTGAATCTGACCAATCCGATGATGCCTGTTATTTCCAGTTGGACCAATCCGTTGCACGGCCTTGAGGCTGCTTTGAGCATACATAACTTGTTGCTTGGCCTGGCTGTGTTATTCTTGGCCCGGGTGCTGGGTGCATTGTATTACATCAACAGCATTGACGATGAAACGATTTTTGCACGCTCTAAAAAACAGGTGTTGGTTAATGCGATTCCGTTCCTTGTAACCTTCCTTGCTTTTGTGGGATGGACTCTCTTTGGTGATGGCTTTGCTGTAAATCCTGAGACACAGTCGGTTTACTTGGCTCCTGCAAAATATTTCCACAACCTGATTGAAATGCCGGTAGTGCTGATTATTTTCCTGTTGGGCGTTGTGGCAGTGCTGTTTGGTATTGGTAAAACCCTGTTTTCTCCTAAATATACCAAGGGCATCTGGTTTGCAGGTATTGGAACCGTATTGACAGTTCTGGCTCTTTTCCTGATTGCCGGTTACAACAATACGGCTTATTATCCTTCAACAACTGATTTGCAAAGTTCGCTGACTATTTACAACAGTTCATCAAGTCCGTTCACGCTGAAAGCAATGAGCATTGTTTCGCTATTGATTCCGTTTGTATTGGCTTATATCTTCTATGCATGGAAAGCCATCAATAACAAACCGATTGATGCCGCTGAAATGACCGCTGATGAACATTCCTATTGATTGAGGTTAAAAACGTTTCGCTTTTGCCGGAACGTTTTTCTGAAATATTCTACTTTTGTAAGGCAATGTCAGTTGAATGGCATTGCCTTATTTTTTTATCCTAAATGTAAATAACAATGGGGCAGGAGATTGAACGCAAGTTTCTGGTAAATTCGGATGAATTCAAACAATTGGCCAAAGGTATTCATTACCGTCAGGGATACATGAGCCGGACCGAAAAAGGTGTTGTCCGGGTACGTATTGCCGGAGACAAGGGCTTTCTGACAATAAAAGGAAAGAAGAGTGGTATTTCACGCCTGGAATATGAATATGAAATTCCGGTGGAGGATGCAGCCGAAATGCTGGACAGGTTATGTATGAAGCCCGATATTGAGAAATACCGCTATCATATAGACTTCGAGGGTTTTACGTGGGAAGTCGATGAGTTTCTGGGCGCAAATGCCGGCCTTGTAGTCGCCGAAATTGAATTGCCGGAAGAAGATACTCCGTTTACCAAGCCGGATTGGATTGGAGCTGAAGTATCGCACGATGCCCGATACTTCAATTCCAATTTGATAAAACATCCTTATTCGGAGTGGTAGTCAGACTAAGACTACCGCTTATATTTTTTCATATAAAAAACGGGGAATCAGTCGAATCAGTTGTGCCATCCCCCTCCATCGACGGGAAACGTAGATAATTTCGTCTTTTCGAAGCAGCGAGCATACGATTTGTCGGGCAGCTTTTTCCACGGGGGCTACCCAAAAGATACCTTCACCCTGAGCCATCGCCGTATCTACAAATCCCGGACGAATGTCACTAATGACTATGGGTAATCTCAGTTTTCGGGCTTTATTCCTTAACGCCTGCATGTAGTTGATTTGGTAAGCTTTAGAGGCGCCATAGGCAGGTGCAAAACGCATTCCCCGAATGCCTGCCACAGAGCTGACCACCGCAATATGTCCTTCCTCTTTCTCTCTGAAATAGTTAAACGCCCAGTCAGCGATTGCCGTAAATCCCAGTACATTGGTCAGTATGGCCGGTTTCTCCACTTCAAAATCCAGCGCTTCATTTCGATGTCCTGTACCTGAGTTGATTAACAGTAAATCCAGTCCGCCCATTTTATCGACTAGTTCTTTCAAATGATTGACAGACGTGGTTATATCGGTAATGTCAAAAGTCTGGATAATATAGTTTTCCGGATTTTCTGCTTTAAGTTTCTCCAGTAGTTCGGTTCTTCTTCCGGTAATTCCAACCCGATAGCCTTCTTTTACCAATTCTCTGGCAACACCTTGTCCAATGCCGGAGGAGGCTCCTAATACAATTGCTCGTTTCATATTCTACTAATTTGCTGTAAAAATAGCTTTTTTCCCCTAACTCCATAAAAAAAGACCTTGTCCTACGGAGAACAAGGCCTTAAGTCAAATATTAGTCGTTAATCTGTTTGTCATGGAGGAATTGTTTGTCCGACCGTGTGATGCGTGACGGAGTCGCCTGTTGCAACAGGATAGGTACTTTTTCTTCGATAACCGAGCTTGTATCCAGACCCAATGCTTTGACATCGGTGTTACTGATGTGGCGAATAATGTTGTGCAGGTTCATTACGAAGCTTTCCTGTGGTTGCAGTTTGTAGTCCTCGGTCATAATGCGGTCGAGGTTTACAAAGAGGAAGTTGGATGTGATGTTATATTTGCGCAGGGATTCGTAAGGGCTTTCCAGCGAAAATTCCCCTTTGGAAACCATATCCTCAATCACCTGGCGGAAGTAGAGATTGATTCTTCGTTCAATCTTAAATCCGAGTCGGAAGTCGATTTTAATCAATGTGCCGGGGATAATCTGATTTACATGATATTCAAATGTTTCCGGAGCATCGTCATTGTCGATGTGAAGCAGGAAGTAGGTGTTAGCCCGTTTGGGGTTTTTCCTGAAAATGGAATAGATGATTTTTGATTCAATCTGCATCAGGTGATCAGCCTTTGTAATATAGACAAGGTTACCGCTGAGCAAAGGTACTGAATCGTCATTTTTCAGGTCGGTAAACATATCCAGGTGCTTGCGGAGGCTGGTGAAGGTGATATAGCGGTTCTTGATCTTACGGCCATAATACCATCCGTACATGATGGTAAAAAACACTAAGGCCAGTAGGATTGTAAACCAACCACCGTACATGAATTTATGCAGATTGGCAATCAAAAACACTGTCTCAATGGTAATAAACATGGCAATCAGAACAAACCGGAATACCTTCATATATCCTTCACGGGGCAGATAGGAGGAGAGAAGCATGGTGGTCATAATCATCGTAATAGTGATGGAAAGACCGTAAGCCGCTTCCATGTTTTGCGATTTACCAAAGAATACAACGACGAAAGAGCATGCCAGCCACAAGAACCAGTTCACCAACGGAATGTAAACCTGACCTTTTACGTTTGTAGGATAGGCGATTTTAAATTTGGGCCAGAAGCTCAGGGAAATAGATTCGCTCACAAGCGTATAGGAACCACTAATTAATGCCTGACTGGCAATAACTGCAGCTGCAGTAGCAAGGATGATACCCGGGATCAGGAACCAGGACGGCATTACAGCGTAGAAGGGGTTGACACTTTTTGCAATACCCACATGGCTAAGAATCCATGCGCCCTGACCGAAATAGTTGAGAATCAACATTACTTTTACAAAAATCCATGAGATTTGGATGTTCTTGATTCCGCAGTGCCCAAGGTCGGAATAAAGTGCCTCGGCTCCCGTTGTACACAGGAAGACTGCCCCCAGCAATAGGATACCGCTTGGATATTCGGTTAATAATTCGATGGCATAAGCAGGGTTTAGCGCCAGTAAAACGTGTGGCATGGTTACGATCTGACTTACACCTAAAATGCCCAAAGTCAGGAACCAGATAAACATAACCGGGCCGAATGAGGTTCCGACAAAGTTACTACCGAACTGCTGCACAAAGAATAATACTGCCAGAATAAGCAGTACTACCGGAACAACAGGCACATTCGGAGTGATTAGCCTCAATCCTTCCACAGCGGTGGTTACGGTGATGGCAGGAGTGATAACCCCATCGGCCAGCAAGGTACTACCACCAATCATTGTCAGGATGGCGACTGTGCTCGTTTTCTTTTTCAATAAGGCAAACAGGGCAAAAATACCTCCTTCACCGTGGTTGTCAGCCCTAAGGGTGATAATGACATATTTGATGGTGGTCTGAAGTGTCAGTGTCCAGAAGATACAGGAAATGCCTCCCAACACAAGGAGTTCGTTGATCTGTTTTGCTCCCCCCAGGATAGCGCTCATGGTATACAAAGGACTGGTACCGATGTCCCCGTAAACAATTCCTAAGGTTACAATTAGGCCGGCTAATGTGATTTTTTGAATGGCCGAATCGTGTTTCGTCTTGCTCATAAAACCGTTTATTGAATGATTTTTTATCTTTTGCTCAAAAAGCGGGCACAAATATAGCTTTTTGATATCGTATTCTCATGTGTCTTGATAAAATCTTTATACGGGGCTTCTATGATTTTATGTGAGGATTATATCTTTTTTCAATAGGTCTTAGTGAAAGCTTTGTATTTGAATGGGTGTCTTATTATAACAGAATAGAAAGACATTTGTCCTGTTTTTATGCCAGAAAATAAAGCTTAGTGTTTGATTTTCAGAAACTAGAACGCGTTAATAACGATCGCAGCTCTTTTGAATAGCTTGTAACAATCGTGGTTCTATAGGTTATCCCAAAAGTAATTAATAGCAAAACGACTTCGATCAAATCAAGGATCGAAGCCGTTTTGCTATTGAGCTAAGAAAATGCTTATAACGCTATAATTATATCAGGAAGGAAGAGGAAACTTGTCGATTTATATCTTTTTGAACCGGTAACCAACCCCTGATTCGGTAATCAGGAGCTCAGGCATTGCCGGATTTGTCTCAATTTTCTTTCGGAGTTGTGCCACATGTACACGTAGTATCTGTGCATTGTCGGAATAGGGATTTCCCCAAATCTCTTTCATAATAAAAGAGTGCGTCAAAACCCGACCAGCATGTTTGACAAAAAGCGCCAGAATGGCGTATTCGGTAGCTGTGAGTTTAACTTCTGCATTATCAAGCATCACAACGCGGGCTACAAGGTCAACAGACAACCTTCCACTGACAAACAACGGGGATTCTTCCTCTTTACGTGAATGACGCAGCGCTACACGGATGCGGGCCAATAGTTCTCCGGTATTAAAAGGTTTGGTCACGTAATCATCAGCCCCCTGATCCAAAGCCGCGATTTTTGTCATTTCGTCATCCATAACGGTAAGGACGATGATAGGCGTCTTTGACCATTCCCGCAGTTGCTTCAGCACCTGAAGTCCGCTTTTATCAGGCAATCCCAGGTCCAGCAGGATTACATCCGGGTTGTACATGGTTGCAGCCAGCATAGCACTTTTTGCATCTTCCGCCAGATAGGCTTTATAGTCGTGCGCTTCGAGTGTGATGGTCAGCATCCGACGAATCGGTGGCTCATCATCGACGATCAGTACTTTGTATTTTCCTTTATTTTCTTCCATTGCTTATTGATTATTGTTTCAATTGGAAAATCACTTTCAATCCTCCGTGTTTCCGGTTTTGGGCAGAGATGCTACCGCCGTGCGCTTCCACAATCGCTTTTGCAATGGTAAGTCCAAGGCCCATTCCTCCGCTTTTTGAGCCCGGGATGCGGTAGAATTTGTCAAAAAGTTTGTCCAGAGTCAGATCAGGAACCCCTTTCCCGCTATCTGATACTTCCAGTTGTATCAGCCCCGACTCCAGTTGATGTGCTTTGAGGATAATTTCTCCGCCTTCCGGGGAATAATCGATAGCATTGTGGATCACATTGACCAACGCTTGTTTGAGCCAATTGAAATCGAAATTGAGCATGGGCAGATTGTCCTGTACTTCTGTTTTCAAAGAATATTCCGAAAGCTCCGGCCGCAAATCGTTCAATGCTGATCCAATGAGATCGGAAATATCATGTATCTGTAGATTTAACTGCAAATATCCGGATTCAATCTTTGACATATCGAGGATATTTTCCACCAAAACATTGAGCCGCTTGGAAGCCAGATTGAGTTCTTCACAAATGCCGGAACGAATATCGGGATTTGCTGCCGTTTTTTCATCATTCAAATTTGAAATAGCTGAAGAAATGATTGAAATTGGTGTCCGCAATTCGTGTGAAACGCTGTTTAAAACAGTCTGGAAGAGCTTTTGAGACTCTAACGCCACTTCATTTTCACGAATCAGGTCTATGTTGATTTCCCGCTCAATGGCTGTAGAGACCTGACCGACAAAATTGTGTAATACCATCATATCGTTATGGTCGGGACGCTTATTTTCGAGAAATTTAATACAGAGCACGCCGATAATTTCATTGACAGTAGTCAATGGGATGACCTGAATATCTGAGTTGCTCAATGTATCCGTAAACCGACCAGCCGCTTGTCCGTTGTTAAAAACCCAGGAAGCTACAGACCAGTTCTTTTCACTGATCATCTTTTTATTTCCAAAGATTCTTTTATCCAGACCTTTACCGTCCTTATTCTTAAGCAGGATTGCAGCATCAGCAGAGAAATATTTCTGGAGTTTATCCTGAGTTCGTGCCGCCACTTCCTTGATGGAATTGGTACGGTTCAACGCTTCAAGCATGGAATTAAGCATGGTAATATGCTGCTGACTTTTCATTAACACGATTTGGTTTTTCCGTATTTTAGTCACAAAGACAGCTGAAACCATCGCGATCAGAAAATAGGCAAACAAAGTGAATACATCTTCCACGCGTTGGATATGAAAGGTAAACAGTGGAGGTATAAAGAAATAGTTCCAGATAAGAAAATTCAGAAATGCCGTCAATATTACCGGCCCACGGCCTAAAATCAGAGAGAGGACGGCAATCATAATCAGGAAAATAATACCTACAGTCTGGTATCCCATTAAGCCGCTCAATGGAAAACAGATCAAAGAGACTAATGTAACGACGGTTAGCGCTATTGTATAATCCCTTGATTTGAATGATATTCCTTCAAATAAAACGCGTTTCTGCTTTCCGGTTGTTGCTGATTTGTCGGCCTTGATAGCGTAAATATCGATATTCCCACTCTCTTGTATCAGACGGTCTGAAATGTTCTTTTTAGATAACGGATTCCATATGTTTTTTTTGTCCAGCGTTTTGCCCACCACAATCTGGGATACATTATATTCCTTGCCTACCTGCAAAAGTCCGTCTACCACATCGGTATTGGCAACGTGTATAATGGTTGCGCCCAACTTTTCTGAAAGCTCAATATTTTTATTGAGCAGATTCCGGTCTTCTTCCGATAGTTTGTGCCCTGTATCCACACATACAGCCAACCAGCTTGCACCCAGATTATAAGCCATTCGTCGTGTCCAGCGAATTAGTTTTGCAGAATAGGGACTCGGGCCAACGGCAACCATCAGCTTTTCGGTGGTTTTCCAGGGCCCGGTAATGTTTTTTGCCCGCATATAATCAAGCATATCATCATCCACCTTTTCGGCAGTGATACGAAGGGAAAGCTCGCGCAGAGCGTGCAGATTGCCTTTGCGAAAGAAATTCTCCACGGCATGCTGTGCCCGTTCCGGAATATAGACTTTTCCCTCTTCAAGGCGTTTCAACAAATCGTCGGTGGAGATATCGATCAGTTCGATTTCGTCTGCCAGGGCAATGAACGAATCCGGGACCGTTTCGTGTATATGAATACCTGTAATTTCGGTCACAGTTCCTGAACGGCTCTCTATGTGCTGTACATTAACTGTGGTTAAAACGTTGATTCCGTTATCCAGTAGTTCCGTTACATCTTGGTAACGTTTAGCATGACGGCTTCCCGGCACATTCGTATGAGCGAGTTCATCGACAAGAACGTACTGAGGATTACGTTGGAGAATTGCATCAATATCCATTTCTTCGAAGGTCACGGAGCGATAAGGGATCTTCATGCGGGGTAGCACCTCCAATCCCTGGACAAGCGCTTCAGTCTCCTGCCGTTTATGCGTCTCCACCAAACCTACGACTACATCCAGACCTTCCCGTTTCAGGACATGTGCGGCCTGAAGCATGGCATACGTCTTACCCACACCGGCACACATGCCGAAGAAGATTTTCAGTTTTCCTCTTTTTTCGACGCTTTCTTCTTTCTGAATCAGGCGCAGGAGTTCATCCGGATTTGGGCGTCCTTCAATATCATCTATCATATTTTAAACATTTTGGGACTGACCTGTTTTTCAAAATAATATCAGACAGCCTTGCGGATTAAAAAAGAAAAACTTTAAGGGTGATTTCACCCCTAAAGTAATACAATATGATCTCTAAACATCAATTATTTCACTGGAAATTGTTTATCCACCTCAATATTAAGCAATAACACATTGACCCGTTCTTCACCGAGACATCCTAATTGACGACCTTCAATCTGCTGTTTTACAAGATTTGTCAATTTATTCTGTTGAATTGACGAAAGATGTCTGGCTTTTGCAACACGTGCTACTTGTAGCAAAGCCGATTCAGGGGAAATATGAGGATCAAGTCCGCTTCCTGAAGCATAACGCATTTCAGCTGGAATAGCAGTCTCTTTACTCTGTCCATTAGAGGCCAGCCAGACTGAATCACGTTGAGCTACTTGTTGTCTGAGTTTTTCCGAAGTAATAGAAAGGTTACTTGCACCTGAACAATCCGGATTGTAATCTATTGCTGATGGTCGCCCCTGGAAATATTGATTTCCGGTAAACTTTTGTCCGATCAGCTCAGAACCGATATTGCCTTTGCCGGTTTTAATCAGGCTGCCATTCGCTTTATTCGGGAAAATAGCCTGAGCCAATCCAAATACAAGCAATGGATAAAGGACTCCCGTCAGGATCGTCATGGCCAATAACAGCTTTATCGAAGTTAAAATAGAACTCTTCATAGTCATTATATTAAACCAAATGTAAAAAATTAATCAGTAAGTCAATCGCTTTGATGGCTATAAACGGTAAAATAACACCACCCAAACCATAAATCAGGATATTACGGCGCAAAACAACAGTCGCTCCTTCAGGACGGTAAGTTACCCCTTTTAATGCTAACGGGATTAAGGCAACAATAATCAGGGCATTGAAAATCACCGAACTCAGTACTGCGCTTTCAGGACTTTGCAGGTACATGATATTCAATACCGACAAAGGGCCTTTGGCTCCACCCATCGCGTAAACACCCGCAAACACGGCCGGGATAATGGCGAAATATTTGGCAATGTCATTGGCAATACTAAAGGTTGTCAAAGCACCGCGGGTCATTAGCAGCTGTTTGCCGGTTTCCACGATTTCAATCAGTTTGGTTGGGTTACTATCGAGGTCCACCATATTTCCGGCTTCACGGGCTGCCTGCGTGCCGGTATTCATCGCCACACCTACGTCAGCCTGGGCAAGGGCAGGGGCGTCGTTAGTTCCATCACCGATCATACCCACCAGTTTTCCGTCGGCCTGTTCCTGACGGATACGTCCGAGTTTATCTTCCGGTTTGGCTTCTGCAATGAAGTCATCGACACCAGCTTCGGCAGCAATAGCGGCAGCTGTCAACGGATTATCACCGGTAATCATTACCGTTTTTATTCCCATCTTACGCAAGCGGGCAAAACGTTCGCGGATACCTCCTTTCACAATATCTTTCAGGCGAATGACACCAACCACTTTACCATCTTCTGTTACTACCAATGGAGTTGATCCTTCAGATGAGATCTGATTTACAGCTTTATCAATATCTTCCGGATAGACATTATTCTGTGATTCCACATAGTTTTTGATCGCTTCGGCAGCTCCTTTTCGGATGGATTTAATTACCTCGCCTTCTTTATTCAAAATATCAATGCCACTCATACGGGTTTGTGCCGTAAAAGGAATAAAGTTGACGTGCATATCATGTAATTCGCGTCCGCGGATATTGAATTTCTCTTTCGCCAACACCACGATGGAACGGCCTTCCGGTGTGTCATCGGACAAGGATGAAAGCTGGGCAATATCAGCCAGTTGCTGCTCATTCACTCCGGCGGTGGGGACAAACTCAGTTGCCATACGGTTTCCTAAGGTGATAGTACCGGTTTTATCGAGCAGTAATACGTCAATGTCACCGGCTGCTTCTACGGCACGGCCGCTTTTAGCAATCACGTTTTTCGACATCAACCGGTCCATGCCGCTGATACCAATAGCGCTCAAAAGTCCGCCAATGGTAGTCGGAATCAGACAAACCAATAAGGAAATCAGGATCGGCAGAGTCAATGTTACATGTTCACCCGATTGAGAAGCCGTATAAACTGCAAATGGTTGCAATGTAACGGTAACGAGCAAGAATACGATAGTCAAACCCGAGAGCAGAATACTCAAGGCAATCTCGTTAGGGGTTTTCTTGCGTTTAGCACCTTCCACCAGAGCAATCATACGGTCGATAAATGAGTGTCCGGGATCGGAAACAATGCTTACGATAATCTTATCGCTCAACACCTTGGTTCCGCCCGTTACTGCCGAACGGTCACCACCGCTTTCACGAATCACAGGGGCAGATTCACCGGTCACCGCCGATTCGTCAATCGTTGCAATACCTTCGATCACATCGCCATCAAGCGGAATGATGTCTCCGGCTTCACACACCACAATATCGCCTTTGTGCAGATCATTTGCCAAAACCTGAACCTCTTTATCTCCTTCGAGTTTACGGGCATAAGAGTTGGTTTTCAGTTTGCGTAAAGAGTCGGCTTGCGCCTTTCCACGCCCTTCTGCCATTGACTCTGCAAAATTGGCAAAGAGTAACGTAAACCACAGCCAGATCGTAATCTGAAGATTAAATCCGCTGAAAGAGTGGTTGATCAAATCCTGAATGACAAGTATGGTCGTCAGAATAGCGCCCACAAATACGACAAACATCACCGGATTTTTCAGCTGGGTTTTCGGATTTAATTTGATAAATGAGTCTTTAAGGGCTACTCCGATCAGCTCCTTATCGAACATTCCTATATTTTTCGCACGCTTCATAGCTTAACAATTAAAAAGTTTTACCGGAGAGCATCAGGATGTGCTCTATGATTGGTCCCAATGATAATGCAGGGAAGAAAGTCAATGCCCCGACGATTAATATGATAGAAATCAATAAGAAAACAAAGGTCATGTTGTCGGTCTGGAAAGTTCCTGCCGAAACAGGCACAATCTTCTTGCGGGAAAGACTTCCCGCAATGGCTAATACAGGCAGAATGATGCCGAATCGCCCGATCAGCATCCCGATACCGATCATGATGTTGTAAAAAGGAGTATTGGTGGATAATCCGGCGAAAGCGCTTCCGTTATTTCCTGCTGCGGAGGTAAAAGCGTATAGTATTTCGCTGAAACCGTGCGGTCCTTTATTGGCGATACTATTCAGTCCGGCCGGAATCAAAACCGCTATTGCTGTAAACGTCAGTATAACAAAACTCGGCAATACCACCCCGATAATCGCCATCTTCATTTCGAACGATTCGATTTTTTTGCCCAGATATTCAGGAGTACGACCTACCATCAGTCCGGCAATGAACACAGTAAGGATTACGAAGACCAGCATGCCATATAGACCGGCTCCAACGCCTCCGAAGATAATTTCCCCGAGCATCATGTTAAACAGAGCAACCATTCCCGATAATGGAGATAAACTACTGTGCATAGCATTGACCGAACCATTTGATGCTGCGGTGGTTGCATTTTCCCATAACACACTATTCAGGATGCCAAACCGGGTCTCTTTGCCCTCCATAATGTGTCCGGCAAATGAAAATTCAGAGTAAGTGGTAATGGCTTGTCCGACCAGAAAAAGAATCAACATGGTGGTAAACAGTATCCAGCCCTGCCTGACCGAACCTACCATTTTCCCATAAGTAAAGGTGAGACCAGCCGGAAGTAGCAGGATAGCCAGCATTTCGAGGAAGTTACACAGGGGAGTCGGATTTTCAAAAGGGTGAGCGCTGTTTGCCCCGAAAAATCCTCCACCGTTTGTTCCCAGTTGCTTGATCGCAATTTGCGATGCTGCCGGTCCTTGTGGCAGTATCTGTTTAGCGCCTTCAAGGGTAGTAACCTCTGAATAGTGTGAGAAATTCTGGACCACACCCTGGCTAACGAGGAATACTGCAAACACAATACTTAATGGCAACAGCACATAAACGACACTGCGGGTCAGATCGGCAAAGAAATTTCCGAGGTTTTCAGAGGTCCGGTTGCGCAACCCGCGGATCAGGGCAAGGATTACCGTGATTCCGGTAGCGGCGCTGACAAAGTTTTGCACGGCAAGCCCCAACATTTGGGTCAGGTAGCTCATGGTATTTTCACCGGAATAGCTTTGCCAATTGGTATTCGTCATAAAGCTGACTGCGGTGTTAAAGGCCAACGTTCCTTCCACATTTTTCTGATGTTGTGGATTCAGCCCAAGATGTTGCTGGAAGAGCTGGAGTAAAAAGACAACCAGGAAACCCGTGAGATTGAAGAACAAAAGAGCGAAGGTATATTTCTTCCAGTCCATCTGCTTTTCAGGGTCGATGTCGCAGATTTTGTAAATTGACTTTTCAGCCCATAGAAAAGCTTTTTTCCCTTTGAATGGCTTGTTTTCAAATACATTAGCCATAAACTTACCTGTAATGGGCGTCAAAACTACCAATGCTACGATATACAGGGTCAATTGGATCACATCAAAATAGTTCATACTTGCCGTTTTTAGAATTTTTCCGGATTTAACAATGAGTAAACGAGATAGATCAGTAGTAGAATCACTACAATAAATGAAATAATCATCATAATCTTTGAATTTTGATTAAGAAATGAATGGGTAGAACGCGATATTCACTTAAACAACTTTTTATTGCTTTTTTGTTCATGAAATCAGTTAATTAGGCTATATGCAATTCCTTTACGTAAATCTCAATAGTTGCAATTGCAAAGTTCAGTCGGAAGGAGTAAATTGGATATAAAGAATAGTAATGGCGATATAAAGATTTTGTAAAGAAAATCTTGTATTGTGAACCACATCCAATTCAATCACGGCGGTAATAGTATTTATCCAGTTTGAAAAGATGCCCTATCAGTCCGGCAATCACAAAAAGGAGAGCAAGTCCACCCAAGAAACCAAGAATAAACAAAATTGTTTCCATAACTTTACTTTTAAGATGCCTGTAAACAAGAATATTAAGTGCAAATGGTTGAAAATCCTATTCCCGTTTTTTGTTCCTGTTTACATCTGCAAAGTTCGGGCGGAAAGAATAAATATGTTGTAAAGAAAAGAGGGTGACGGGTGAGGATTTTATAAAGAAACAGGCTTGTTCCAAGGTGTGAGGGATTGAGGGAGTGAAGAATGAGGGTGATGTCATTCTCTGGCGCGAGGATGGCGAAGCGTTCCTCGTGCAGGGGATTCAAACAGCTTGTAGCTGTTTTAGAATTCGAAGAATTCTGCATTCCAATAGGCTGCAAGAAAAACTATAGCCTTAGGCGCATTGTGCTTATTGAAAGGACAGCTACAAGCTGTCTGGTTTTTTGGTACGAGATACGCTATCGCTAAACGCGCACCAGTGAGGGCATTGTTATTATCTATCCACTGTATAATTCAGCTCAGTTACCCCGCAAGAAAATGGTCGGGAAGACAATAGGTTTAGTTTGATTTTGTCTTTGATGTCTACAAACAATGGAATACCTTGACCAAGAATAATTGGATTGACAAATAGCCAGAAGCCGTCAATCAAGTTCAATTGCATAAGAAAATGTGTTGCAGTTGGGCTACCAAAAAGCAGGATTTCATTACCGGCCATTTGTTTTATTTCGCTTATTCTGTCCGCAAGGTTGTCGCTAATTATTGTTGTGTTAGTTAAACCCGCCTCTTTCAATGTTTTTGATAAAACGACTTTGTGAGCTTTGTTATACCACTTTGAATGTTCAATGTCATGCTTCGTTGCAGCCGGTTTGTCTGCTGCTGTAGGCCAGTAATTTTCCATCATCTGGTAAGTTACCCGTCCATATAATGCAGTGTCGCTCTCGCTTATCCGCTTACCGACAAAATCAAAAATTTCTTCATCAACTTTTATCCAGTCCATTTCTCCGTTGGGTCCTGCTACAAAACCGTCAAGCGACATGTGCATAAATGAAATTATTTTTCTCATAGGATTCTGTTTTTTGTTGTCGTTGGTTTGTTTGTCTTTTTACGTTAGTGGCTATGCGCTGTGTGGAATGCAAAACCCCATTACGGGCTTTACCCATGCAACCTTCAAAAATCTACAAGGCATATGAACCGTTGTTAGCTGTATTGGTTGAATAAAGTTTAGATTGGCTGTCTGAATATCCTGTAAAAGTTGCGAATATCCTCCGTAAATAAAGTTGGTTCTTCCATTGCTGTAAAATGTCCTCCCCTTGGTATTTCAGTCCAGTGAACAATATTCAGATTCTTCTCTGCCCATTCTTTGGGGGGCAGCAAAATATCTCCACGGAAAAGCGCAAGGCCGGTTGGTACATTGATTTTATTCATTGGAGGTAATGAATGTGTATTTTCATAATACATTTGCGCTGAAGAACCGACCGTATTGGTTAACCAATAAATCATCACATTGGTCAATAGTTCATCTTTACTGAAAGTATTCTCAAGATTACCTTTGCAATCGCTCCATGAACGGAATTTTTCAAGAATCCAGGCAGCTACACCAACGGGTGAGTCGGAAAGTCCATAGGCCAGTGTTTGAGGTTTTGTGGATTGAATAGACATGTAGCCACCCTCTTGAGCAATCCATTGTTGAGCTGTCCTTTTGTAGGCTATTTCTATTGCAGAAAGCTTGCTCTCATCGGTCTCCATTAAAAGGGGGCGAATAATTCCAATATCAGTCAGATGGATTCCGATAAGTAACTCGGGGTGATTTAGCGCCATATAACGCGTAATGCCTGAACCCATATCGCCTCCTGCTGCGGCAAATTTAGCATAACCAAGTTTTTCAGTCATCAGTTTTACCCATAATTCAGCTACCCGTGAATTATTATAACCACTATATTCCGGGCTGGAGGAAAAGCCAAACCCGGGTATGGAAGGTACAATGATATCAAATGAATCATTTGGATTACCACCATAACTCGCGGGATCAGAAAGCATCTTGATTACTTTTTTATAGCGGAGAAAGCTATCCGGCCATCCATGTGTGAGAATAATGGGTATTGGATTTGGTCCTTTTCCTTTCTCGTAGATAAAATGAATATCAATTCCATCAATATTACATTGGAATTGGGTGAAACTATTTAAATCTTTTTCCTGTTTACGCCAATCATAATTATTTTTCCAATACTCTACTATTGATTGTAATTCATCTCTTTTGGTGCCTCTTTCCCAATCTGAATCTTTTAACTGATTTGGCCAACGTGTATAGGATAATCGATAAGCAAGATCCTCCAGGGACTTATCCGATATTTGTATTTGAAACTTTTTGAGTGACATAGTGATTCTAATCTATTTAGTTTTTAAAATACTATTCCGTAAGTTTCCGCCCTGTGAGAGGTTTCTGGTAATGCTATGCTGTTGTTATTTTGCTAAATAGGAAAGTGACTATTTTAGAACAGTTGCGCATATAAGAATTTGTGGATTTATTGTAAGTAACGTATTTTGCTGTTTGTTTGTTCCCCCTTTAGCATGAGGTTGGCGAAGCGAATAGCTATCCGGATCGTGGTGGAAATTCAAACAGCTTGTAGATGTTTGAAAATTCGAAGAATTCTCACTCCAATAGGCTTCAATAAATAACTATAATCTTAGACACATTGAGTTTATTGAAAGGACAGCTACAAGCTGTCTTTGTTTTGGGCACGGGTTGCGCATTCGCTAAACCCGCGCCAGTGGGGTCTACTTAACCCCTTTTGGTTATAAAACAGCGTGCCAGCGTCCTTATTTTATTTTTCACCTACTGCTTGTTCCTTAAGATTGCCATATATATCACTGCTGGTGCGTATATAAACCTTACTAAAACGAAAGTCGGCGTTTACCATGTTGTTATACTGATGAATCATTGTATAATAAAAGTACTCTCCCGATTTAGAATCAAAAGACCTTGCAACTTGTCTGTTTATCAAAGCATCCAGGGCAAAGTATCCAAGACTTAAAGCCGGCAATGGTTTCCCCGTTTTTCTAAAGATATAGTGTGTAAATTGTAAGAAAGAGGAAAATATGATTAGTAACAAAGGCATAATAAGGATCCCCGGAATTATACTTATAAGAAGGCCAACCACACCAAAATAGATTTGGGAGATGATCACGACAATTATTCCAATCACTGGCAACGAGAGAATCATTCCTTTAAGGAAGCTATCTGATAAGTCCCAAAACACAGTCACTCTTTTCCGTCCATTAAGTTTAATACAGAATAGGATGCTATCTATTACTTCAGCATGTTTTCGCAGATTTCTGGCGGACTCTTTATCGTATTTGTCTAATGATTGCCTGAACCTTAGAAACCTTTTACCAAATAAGATTTCTAGACCCTCAATGTATTCTTTGATGTTTTTCGCACTATACTCTCCCTCAAAATGATAGGCTTTATGTTCTTCCGGAATCGGATGATTTTTCAAATAACCTATGTAAATAAAAGGAACCACAATTAATAGACTAAATATACACAACAGAATATCACAATATGACACAAAATCTTTTACCGATAAAATAGAATGTACAATTACATGAGGACCTAGTATGGCTGGGATTGAGTCAGCAAAAATGCAAATAGAAGAAAAGGATAAAGTAAAAAGAAGACTTAATCTATTTTTCATGAATAGAAATTGTTTCGGATGTTGATTTAAATCATTCGTTAAACGAATATATGCGACAGCTACAAGCTGTCTTAGTTTTGGGTACGAGGTACGCTATCGCTAAACCCGCGCCAGAAGTTACTTTTCAAACTCGCGCGAAAGAGGGGTAGAGTTTTTGCGACGCTTTGCGATGCACATTCTACCCAAAGGCTTTGTAAAGATCCGCTACTTCGGCATACTGGGCAGCAGCTATAAAGAGCAGGTTAAAGCCCTGAAACAGAAACCGGATATCATCCTGAAGGCAGAAACCCGACAGCAACGCATCATCCGTCTGACCGGTTACGATTCCTGTCAGTGCCCTGCTTGCAGCAAAGGCAACATTCAGCCGGTAGAAATTCTACCGCGCATCCGTTCGCCTGGCAATGTCTTTTATCCGCAAACCACGACCCTGATCCTGTAATCTGCGCTTTCTTATCTCGCTTCACTAAGCAGGACGGCCATTGTATTGTCTATGCTTTACAAGAATCAACTATATTGGCTGATTCAGAGACTCATGGCTGCGTTGCTTTTGGTGTTTGTATCAGTCAATGCCTCTTTGATACAAGCTATTTCTCCCTTACCCTGACACCGCGGTGCTCATAAAACCTGCCGCTTTCTCCATAATCAGATGACTTCTTTCTTCCGTACATGATCGACTGTGAATCGGGAATGTAGTTCAACCTGTACTTCATCTGGGTCTTGCCGACCGCACGAAAGGCTATGTAATAGGCGGTCGGTATTTATTTCGTTTTAAAGAATATTCCATCAATAGTCGCATTTAGTCCAAACAGTCTGCTACGATGCTCTTTTGTGTACTTTATAAAAACAAAGTCTTTGAAAAATTTCACTTTAAACTCGCAATCATCTGATTCTGGAACATTATAAATAAATTCCCGCTTTGTCAACTTTATAGTATCAGTTTCAATTTCTGCTGTACTTAATTCTGGTTCTCCTTTCACTGAGTATATATTAAAAGAAGCTTTGTCCTTGTTGATTTTAGTTATATTAAAAATACCAGAAGCCTTGTTCCCCCACTGGTATTCATAATCTCCAAATATTTTTGACAAATCAGGTTGATAATCTTTTGAAATTATAACCGTGTCTTTTGTAGATAAATTTAGAGATAGTTCTTTATTTGTTTTGAGGGAAGACCAAATTCCATTAAATTCTTTACCGTCTGGAAGTCCAGTTATAATTCCGGTAATATTTCCGGCTTTGTCAAATTCTAAAAGTCTGTACTTTTTATCCCAATCCTCAATTGTCCCAATAAGTTTAATCGGAGTTTTACTTTTTGTGTTTAGGTAAATAATTTCTCCAATTATTACTTCATTGTCAAACTGATAATGAATGAAAATTGGTATTTTCCCATTTAAAGTTCCTTTCCAACAAAGATCTTTTTTCTGGTCTGTTTTTGATTCGGTCAAATTTGTCGAATTACTTGTATTCGATTTGTCTGAATTCGTAAAACTAAATAGAGCAAATAAAGAAATCAATAACAATGATAATACGTAAATTCTACCTTTCATCTTGCTGTTTTTTTAGAATGCCGCCTAACGACCGAGGCTATGGGCATTTGGCGGGGTGCGGGAGCGTTCACTGTCGCACTGCGACAAAGTGAATGCGGGAGCAAAACCTGCTAAATGCACGTCAGCCAGCCAATGAACATAGGCGTGTGTTATGGCCTAGGTGTTTTATTTTTTTATTTCGTCGCTTTTCATACGAAGTATTTTAGTCGTGTTTCTCTACAATCAGTCCGCAATTCAAGCTCAAGAAAAGTCGTATTGAACTATGTTGTTTTCTTTCAGCTTGTTGATAATAGTTTTCAGTACATCTTTATCTGAGAAGTAATAAATTGGGGAAGTTATATCTCGTCCAAAACTCATTACGCTAATATATAGATTTCCAGTTCTAAAAATAAAGGTTACTTGTCTTTCGTTGCTGAACCTAGGATTTGTTTGAAAGATTATTATATCATCTTCTTCTTTTTGAATCTTCCAGTTAGGATCAGTTGTCAAGTCATGAATATATTGTTTGGTTTTTGTTTTGTCTTTGACAGACAACACAGTTAGTTTCTTCATCTTGTCAATAGTGAAGAATGTCAATGAACAAATTATAATGTAAATAGAAATCCAGAAAATTCTAATAGGTGTTATTTCATGAGTGCTATCCCTCAGTATGTCCATTAAAATGTAAGAAAGGAATACTGTCGCAAAGAATCCGTACCAAAGAAAATCTGAATAGTAACTAAACCATGATTTCGGGCAAATCTTTCCCTTTTCTATTGATTTTTCTATGTCTATTTTTAGTTTCATTTCTTTTGTTTCTCAATTATAAGTCTCGCGATAATTGTCACTTATAGGATAGATTTCTCTTGTCTTTCTTTTTTTCTACACTTGGCCATAACATCTCTCTATGTGACACTCGATTCCTGTATGAGACACTGATGTCGTATATTTCCGCCTTAGATATTTTTGATTTGGTGTATAATAGGTTGTATTTTAGGCTTGTATCTAATAATGGCAAAAAAGAGCTGTGTCACATACAGAAAAAAGGGCAATAGAGAAGGTTGTGATTTGATTGTATTTATTCTAATTCACACCTCAAATGTATGAATAAAATATTGAAATACAAATATGTCAATTACTTAATATTGAGATTGTCCAAAGGGCTCTTAATCTGATTGAAACCTTTGGTAGTGATATGCGTATAAATCTCCGTAGTTTTTACTGCTAATATGACCAGGTAAGCTAGGAATTGGAGCAAAGAGTAAATCGACGGAGTCAATATATCCCCACTATCGCTTAGTTCTGCACCAACGGGTATTTGCCATTTTGTCACGAATCTCCCTGGTTTTCATAGCAGGCAACTCCGCTCTTCCTCTACAGCAACTCCACAGTAACTCCACATATGCTCCACAGTTGTACGCATATAGGTGGTTTGATAAAAAGAGACGGATTGTCTGGTTTTGACTATCAAAATGATAATGGGGGAGAGGCTGTTTTTTTTATACGCTGTTAGGATGGTGTCGTGCGAATAAAGTCTCTTTAATTAACCATGTAACGATGGAGAACGAGTAAACCTAACAGCATCAAGAGGCCTCGTCAGCATTAAGTCCTTTGCTGTTCATTCATAGCATTTTCTTATGGGGGCAGTGTCCCGATAGTTATCTCGGGATTTAACCGCTGGTTCTAATACAAGATAATTGCGGTTAAAAACCGCAACACCTGATGGCGTTGTTTCGATTTTACTATTGATTTTTTGTGTTTGAGCTTTTTGAATATGACAGCTACAAGCTGTCTGGTTTTTGGGCACGGCCCCGATAGAATTCGGGAACGCTTTTGCTAAAGCCGTGCCAGTGTAGGGGCTTCTATGTAACAACTCCGCAGAGTATCTATGCCTTTTGACTAAATTGTCCTGAAAACCGGCTAGCTTCGCTTTTCCTCCGATACTGCTCCGATACTGCTCCAATATTCCTCCGATACTATTCCCATTAAAGGATTTAGGCTTTTAGTTATAGTTTGATGTTTTGGATAGGTGCTTTGTGTGGATTTGTAGTGTTTTGCCTCTTTCAGGTGATAGGTTGTAAATATTGGCTTTTGAATAAGATAGATGGTGCTTTTTAGCTTTGGTTCCGGAAAGTATTTAAATGGGAGGGGTGATATGTTTGACTTTACAGATTTCGCTTCGGGTCTTATATCAGAATATCAGTCAGACTGTTTTTGACATTTTGCTACAACCGGATTTCGAAAAAGAGTCTTTTTTCCGGTATTGATCCTCCAGGGATCCTCTAGGGACACTCCAGGGATCCTCCAGAGATGGTATAGAGAATGGGGCAAATAGTTTTTGAAGTTAATTTGCTTGCAAAAGTTATCCGATTGCCCTTTTATGCTGTCATAATGATATTTAGAAGGTCTCAGAGTATTGGTTTCGAGTCCAGAGGAAAGTTCCTTCATTTCAAATCCAAGAATGGGTCAATTTTTCATCGTGAATTAATTATGGTATAAGCTTTCTTTCAAAACATCTTAGCCACGAAACGTTATTGTGCCAAAAAAACGTCTGACAGAACATTTCCATCAGACGTCTTATGATTATTCACAGAAAACTTATTTCTTTTCAGGTGCTTTTTCATGAGCTTTTTTGTTTATGGCTTTCTTTTCACCTTCTTTCTTCATGCATTCTTTTTTATCGGCATCTTTCTTTTCACACTCTTTTTTCATCGGAGCTTTTTTTTCCATGTGTTTTTTGTGCGCAGGAGGTGCAGGAGCTTCTTTTTTTTCCTTTTCAGCCGGTTTAGTGGTTGTTTGTGCGATTGCGCCTGATGTTGCGAGCAAAAATGCGCAAGCCATCATGGATACCCATAGTTTTTTCATAAAGCGTAGAATTTAGTGTTATACAAAAAAGAAAATACCCCTATTAAACAGGCAGTAGTTTGGGTTTGTTCATGTCAATGATTTATTTGTTGTTTATCTGTCTTACAGCTACTGATAATGAATCGTCCATTTTATTTGTTCAGTTTGAATGTTTCGGAGTTATTTCGAATGTGAGAGTATACGTGTGTCTCAGTTTTTAACTGCGATAATATTCGGAGAGAATCAGCGGTTAAATCCCGAGATGGCTATCGGGACGCTGCACCCGTAATGGTCTGCTGTACATGAAAATTCATTTGTTATTTACTCATTGAATCAGAAGTGTTAATCAAAACAGGACTTTGTTTTGTTGTATATACATGAATTAAACATGGATACAAATCCGGGTCTGATTTCATTTCTAAGAAAGTAGGATATGAAGATGAATGTTGAAGTCATAAAATTCCGGCATTTGACTGAGCTGGGAATTCCATTTCTCCGGGAGAATGGAAAAATAATCGCTCAGTTCTTGTTAACAGCACTCTTTATTGCCCTGGCGATCTGGTTTTTCAAGCACGAAGAGTCAGAACTAAGCGAAGTACGCAAAACACTTTTTTCTGCCAAATGGGAATATGTGCTGGCGGGAATTAGTGTGACCGTGATTCACATCTGGTTGCAGGGATATATGTACCGGTACTCATTTGCTGCTGTCCGGAGCAGGATACCTATACCCGTGGCTGTTCTGCTTTTCCTGAAACGTAACTTTATCAGCGTTTTTATACCTGCGGGAGGCGTTTCTTCATTAGCCTTCTTTAGTGGAGAGGTGGAAAGGACCGGAGTTTCGAAGTCAAAGATTCATTTTGCCTCTTCCATCTATGCTTTTGTAGGTGTGCTATCGGTGTTGATTGTCGCTATTCCGGTATTTATTTATGCGATGGCTGAAGGTGTAATCGGCTCGGGGGAATGGTTTGCCTTAGGTGCATTGGCCGGATTGATTTACCTCTTTTACTTTATTTACCATTCGGTAATGGGCGAGGGGAAGGTGTATAAGCTAATCATCCGTTATTTCCCGGCTTCCGAGGTTTTTATGCAGGACCTGATATCCAACACCATTGACCGGAAAAGTCTGGTGATGGCAGTCGTTGTTTCTGTGATCATCGACCTGACCGGCGCTATACATCTTTATATAGCCATGTTGGCACTGAATTTTAGCCCGACCATTTTTATTGCCTTATTAGGCTATCTGGTCGCAGTATTATTTCTGGTTATTTCTCCATTTATGCGGGGACTGGGTGCCGTAGAGTTTTCCATGGCGTATGTATTGATGCGTTTCGGCTTTTCACAGGTAGAGGCCATTTCAATAACCTTTCTCTACCGCTTCTTCGAGTTCTGGCTCACGCTATTGATGGGCGGACTGAGTTTTCTGATTCGAATCAATAAACTACTGATGCGGATTATTCCGGCACTGCTGATATTTGCTTTGGGATTAATCAATGTAATATCGGTATTTACTCCCGCCATTGATACGCGACTGGAAGCACTGGAAGACTTTCTTCCTTTAGACGCCATTACTGCTTCAAACTATTTCGTTGCCCTGGCTGGTGTTTTTATGTTATTGACCGCCGCATTTATGTTTAAAGGATTGCGCACTGCCTGGTGGATTGCCATTGCTCTGAGTATTGTTTCCGCGATAGGCCATTTAACCAAAGCTATTGATTATGAAGAGGCTATTGCCGCTTTGCTTGTATTGGTGATGCTGGTTTATTCACGCAAAGAGTATTATATCCGAAGCAATCCCCGGTTACGGTTTGTCGGCTTTACCACGGCGTTTGCCAGTATTGTAGCTGTATTGGTGTATGGAATCGTAGGCTTTTATTTCCTGGATAAAAAGCATTTCGATATTGACTTTAATCATTGGCAAAGTGTCCGCTATACGATTCAAAACTATTTTATCGTGGGGAGCAGCGATTTGATTCCGCGGGATGAATTTGCACGCCACTTCCTGTTGTCGATTAATATCAGTGGATTGCTCTCAATGTCATTCCTTTTTTATGCGATTGTCAGTCCGTATGTGTACAAGCGATTGTCTCACCCTGAAGAACGGGAGAAGGCGCAGAAAATGATTAGTGATTACGGTAAATCGGCGATGGATTATTTCAAATGTTATCCCGACAAGCTCTTTTTTGTTCCCGAAGAGTTGAATGCCTTTCTGGCTTACCGCATTGCGGGAAACTACGCTGTCGTACTCGAAGATCCGGTAGCGGAAAATGAAGAGCAGTTGCTTCGTTGCATCCGGTTGTTCGATAATTATTGCTATGAAAACGGATTGAAGAGTTTTTACTATCGCGTACCCACCGAGAGTCTGGGTATCTATAAGAAATTGCATAAGAAATACCTCTTTCTGGGGCAGGAAGGAGTGGTGGATGTGAATACCTTTACCCTTGAAGGCGGCAGTCGCAAACCTATGCGTAATGCGGTGAATAAGGTAATCGAACGGGGATATAAATCCACTATTCATACTCCGCCGATTAAAGATGGCGTCCTGCAGAAGCTTCGGGCTGTCTCCGACGAGTGGCTAAATGAGACCGGGCGCAGCGAGATTATCTTTTCACAGGGAATGTTTATCTGGGAAGAGTTGAAGCAGCAGACCATCATCACGGTGGAAAGTCCGGAGGAGAAAATCGTTGCTTTTCTCAACGTTATCCCCGATTATGCGAAAGAAGAGGCAACTTATGACCTGATACGCAAAACGCTGGATGCACCGAACGGGGTGATGGATTTCATTCTGATAGAGCTTTTCAAATATGTGAAAAGTCAGCAGCTGCGGTACGTCAACCTGGGCTTTGCACCGCTATCAGGGATAGAGAGTCCGCAAAACATCACTGAAGAATCTATGAAGTTTGCTTACGAAAAGGTGCGTACCTTCTCGCACTACAAAGGATTACGTGATTATAAGGAGAAGTTTTCGCCGGTATGGTACAACAAATACCTGATTTACGACCACGATTACGATTTGTTGCAAGTCCCGGCCGTTTTATCCAAAGTCATTAAACCGTAAATATCAGCAAACTAAGACTAAGATTTTAGCCACGAATCCACGAATAAGAAAGTATCTTTTCTTTTCCAGTTTTGGAAAAGTATTTGTGGTATTCGATATGTATTTATTCAATATTCCAGCAAGTTGCCTCTCAATATTCATTCGTGGATTCGTGGCTTACTATTTTGATTTATATCCTGTTTCTCAGAATAATTACACGAAACTTAGGGAAATATTTTTCCTAAGTAATAGAGTCACCCACATTATTCGTTATAGAGCAAAATAAAATACGACATATGAAAAGTAAATGGTGTATTATTGTAGTAATATTCTTCTTGCTGGCGCTATCAACGCAAGCTGAAATTCGCCCCGATTCACTCAGTTACGGTGCATTCGGAACCGTGAAGATTTATAAGCCGAAAGGTATTCCTACGGGTGTGGTGCTTTTCCTTTCCGGCGATGGCGGTTGGAATGCAGGTGTCGTCGATATGACACAAAACATCCTGTTGGAAGGCGCATTTGTAATCGGGATAGATATCCGGCATTACCGTCATCAACTGAGGGTGGATAAATCCCGTTGCATCTATCCGGCGGGTGACTTGGAGATGCTGAGTATGATGGTACAGAAGCGTTATAACTTCCAGAAGTACTACAAACCGATTCTGGTAGGATACTCTTCCGGTGCAACGTGGGTATATGGCATTTTGGCACAAGCCCCTTCCAATACATTTAAGGGGGCGATATCGCTGGGCTTTTGTCCGGATTACGAACTGAACAAGCCTTTCTGTGAAGGTTCAGGTTTGCGGCAATATGTCTTTAAGCCGGGGAAATCCTACTACCTGGAACCGACCGAAAGCCTGACAGCACCATTTATCGTCCTGCTGGGGCTGGATGACCAGGTCTGCCTGTATAAAGATATCGAGCAGTTTATGAAAAAGGTAAAGATGGGAGAGTTGGTCGCTTTGCCTAAAGTTGGTCATGGCTTTTCTGTGCCTAAGAATTGGTTGCCTGAGTTTGTTACCGCCTACAAGCGCATAGAAAGTGCACCTTCGTATGCCGAACAGGTGTCAAGTCAGAGCACATTGCTCAGGGAGGAACATCTGCGTCCCGAGCCGGTTAATGTCCCGATTACCGTGATTCCTACAGCCGTGAGAGATTCATTGCCGTTGGCCATCTTTATTTCGGGTGATGGCGGCTGGACCAGCTTTGACCAGTCCATTTGCCAGGCGCTTTCCGTCAAAGGCGTTCCGGTGATAGGGGTGGATGCGCAGAAGTATTTCTGGAAATATAAATCACCGGAAGTGGTTGCCGCAGACCTGACAAAGGTTTTTCAGCAATATGCTCCGCAATGGAAAAAGCGTCGGTTTACGTTGATAGGCTATTCCTTTGGTGCGTGTGTAGTTCCTTTTGTTGCGGAACGATTGCCTATGCCCGTGAAAAACAACTTAGAAAGCCTCTTTTGCCTCTCTCCGGACGAAGCAGCCGACTTTGAAATTCATGTGGCCGACATGCTGAGTCTCGGCAGCAAAAAGGATATATTCGATGTGCTTGCCGAAATCCGAAAAGTGGGCCGGTGGCATCCGGTTTGCGTGTTCGGGGATAAGGAGAGCGTGGAATTACGCGGGAAATTTGCCCAAACGGGTGCAAGAATATTAACTTTACCGGGCAATCACCACTATAATCACAATGCAAATGCAGTCGCTGAACTTCTCTTCAACGAAATCAAGGCAATAAACAAATGATTTTCCGCTTATGGACAGACTCAAACAATCCATTCCGTTCCTGTTGTTATTTTCTCTCATTCTGACCTCTATGTTTGCCGGAAATTCGTTGAAAAACCAGAACTTCATCAAGCAGCTTTACCGCGATAGCAATTACCTGAAGAAGCGGGCGCTGATTTCCCATACCTTTGAACACACCACCCCCGGTCATTGGGGCGAATTTGTAAAAGGGGTGGATGAAGACTTGGTCACCCGCAATAAAATTGTGGCCTTTACCTTCGATGCCTGCGGCGGTCAGCACGGAAGCGGCTATGACCAGGCGCTGATAGAGCTACTGAGACGTGAAAAAGTACCCGCCACACTCTTTGTAACAGGCAAATGGATTGATAAGAACCTGAAATCCTTCCTGCAACTAAGCCGGGATACCCTTTTTGAAATCGAGAATCACGGATTTAATCACCAGCCTTGCGCCATCGACGGCGAGAGCGCATATGGCATTAAAGGGACGCCCGATGTGCCTGACGCTTTTGACGAGATAGAAGCCAATGAAATGAAAATTGCTCTTCTGACCGGACGTCGTCCTCTCTTTTACCGTTCGGCCACAGCCTTTATTGACGAGGCGGGAGTACGCATAGCGCAACGGTTGGGTGTGACGGTCGTGAGTTTTGATGTTCTCTCCGGTGACGCCGTGCCGGGTACTCCGGCGCATGAGATTGAGAAAAATGTGCTGGAAGGTGTTCGTCCGGGCGCCATCATTATCATGCACTTCAACCGTCCGGAGTGGAATAGCTGTGAAGCGCTGGAGAAGATCATTCCTGCCTTACGTAAACGAGGCTTTACCTTTGCCCGGTTAAAGGACTTTCCACTGAAACGGAAATAGGAGGGCGGATTTTTGTTTTAACAGCGTAACATCAGATAGAATATCTCATCAATATAAAAACGTCTGACAGAAATAATCTGCCAGACGTTTTTTATGGGGCAATAGGAATTCTCAGACCAGAGGATCGACGATCATAGCAATAATAATCACCAAAAGAAACATATTCAGTCTCATAAATAACTTGAAAGGATTGAAGTCTTCATGAGGTTTAGTCACCAGCTTAAGGAAAGCCACAATAAGCCACACGGCAGCCAGAGTCACTACTATAGTGAAAATATAAGTGTGGATTAGACCTGAAAACAAAAGGAGAATAATATTGAGTGCAGTTGCCACTATCCATACAAAAGTAACTCTTCGGATCTGTTGAGTATTGAATATCCTGATAATGACAGGGAAGCCGGCCTGATCATATTCTTCTCCATATTTTAGCATAAGCAACCAGAAATGAGGTGCTTGTGACATAAAGAAAAAGAATGCCATGATATACAACCGGGGATCGTGTAGAGTTCCTCCACCGGCAACCCATCCTACCATTGGCGGAATGGCTCCGATCACACTTCCGGGGATTACAGCAAAAGCGGTTATTCTTTTCAATGGGGTGTAGATTAGATTATACCACACAAAAGCCATAAACCCTAGAAAAGCAGCTTCAAAGCCATTACCCACATACACTATCCATGTTCCTAATCCAATTTCAATAATAGCGATAATCAAAGCTGTTAATGGTTTAATATTACCGGAGGGTATCGGGCGGGTTTTCGTTCGATTCATCAGGATATCTTTATCCCGTTCCTGAAATTGGTTCAGGGCAGCTGAGCCACATGCAAGTATAAATATACCCAACAGAGGTAGAGCGACCTTTTGGTCGATTGTGCCGGCTGCCAGAGTATAACCGGCTAAAGTAGTTAAGGTTACAATTATTGTAATTCTTAGTTTGTTTAATTCTACGAGCAGACGGATGTATTCGGTGATTGACTTCATTCTATTTTAATTATTTCCCTTCCAAACAAAAATAGAGAAGTTTTGTTTATTGTGAGTCATTATATTGGTTCTGCAGTTTAGAATGGATAAATTCCTGAGCCAAATATAAAATAAAATGTTTGTGAAATCAATTTCTTATTATATTTGATCGCCATCTTAAGTTAATCATTTTTACATGAATTCTAATGAGTGAAAAAAAAATCAGTAACGGAATCAAAGGAGGAGTTTTTCTACTGCTGACATTAATGCTTAGCAGCTGTAAGGATATGGTTATCCTGGATCCCAAAGGCCCGATTGGGCATAGTAACGCGAATTTAATTATTACAGCAGTTGCTTTAATGCTAATCGTTGTGGTTCCCGTTTTTATCATGGTGATGTGGTTTTCCATCCGTTATCGAAGAGGTAATGAGAAAGCGACATTTCGTCCTGAATGGGGCCATTCTTATACCGCAGAATGGGTTATCTGGTCAGTCCCGATTGCCATTATCGCAGTTCTTTCCTATCTGACCTGGACAAGTACTCACGCGTTAGATCCTTACAAACCTATTCAATCCGAAAAGAAAGCCCTTCAGGTAGAGGTCATTTCTACAGACTGGAACTGGGTGTTTATTTATCCTGAAGACAGTGTGGCCACGATAAATGAGCTGGTCATTGAAGCCGGTCGTCCGGTAAGCTTCCGCCTTACCTCTGCCTCTGTGATGACTTCATTCTTTATCCCGCAGTTGGGAAGCCAGATCTATGCCATGGCCGGTATGCAAACCAAATTGAATCTTTTGGCTGACCATGTCGGAACTTATACCGGACAAAACCAGGAATTCAGCGGAGACGGGTATGACAATATGCATTTCAACGTATATGCCAAGAGTCCTGAAGATTTTAAACAATGGTTAGGGACTGTAAAGGGAAAAGTCAATAGGCTCACTAATGAAGACTTTATTAAGATTACGCAATATGGTCAGGAATACCAATTGGCTAAAAAATCGGATCATCATCTGGCTTATAAACCTATTGCACCCTGTGTTTATTACCCTGTAGAACCGGGTATTTTTGATAAAACGATGGCTCCATACATGGACTGGATGAATATGGAAGAAGGTAGCACCAATTCCGGAGAAAGCATGGATATAAATAAAAAAGAGTGCAGTGAGCACATGGACAAGACCATGGCTCAGGGAGATTGCTGTAAACATAAGAATAACAATAATAAGTAGGAGGAATAAAAATATGTTTGGAAAACTAACATTAGCAGATTTTCCCTTTAACGAGCCTGTGATCATGGGTGCTCTGGTAAGTGGAGGACTTGGTGCATTAGTCGTTTTAGGGTTAATTACATATTTCAAGAAATGGGGTTATCTGTGGAATGAATGGCTGATTAGCGTTGACCACAAGAAGATAGGTGTAATGTATATCGTATTTGCCATTATCATGCTGTTGCGTGGATTTGCTGACGGTATCATGATGCGTGCCAATCAGATGATGTCAGTAGGTGACCATACCGGTTATTTAACTCAGAATCACTATGATCAGGTTTTTAGTGCACACGGTACCATTATGATCATATTTGTGGCAATGCCATTTATGGTCGGTTTGATGAATTTGGTGATTCCTCAACAGATCGGAGCCCGTGACGTAGCATTTCCATTATTGAATTCATTGAGTTTCTGGATGACTGCTGCCGGTGGGGCTCTGATGATGATCTCTTTAGGTGTTGGAGTCTTCTCAAATACAGGATGGACAGGTTTGGCTCCATTATTTGAAAAAGAGTATAATCCGGGAGTTGGTGTTGATTACTGGATTTGGGCATTTCAGATAGCTGGAGTAGGTTCAACCCTGACGGGCATTAACTTTCTGGTCACTATCATTAAGATGAGAGCGCCCGGTATGAAACTAATGAGAATGCCCATGTTTACATGGACTACTCTTACCGCTAATGTCTTGATGGTCCTTGCTTTCCCTGCGATCACTGTAGCATTGGTTCTTGTGTCTCTGGACAGATATCTGGGAATGCACTTCTTTACCAATGATATGGGGGGCAACATGATGTTGTACAATAATATTTTCTGGATGTGGGGGCATCCTGAAGTGTATATCGTAATACTACCTGCTTTCGGAATTTTCTCGGAAGTCGTTGCTACATTCTCAAAAAAGAAATTATTTGGATATGTATCACTTGTGTACGCTACAGCAGTAATTATGTTGTTGTCATTTTTGGTATGGTTACACCACTTCTTTACGATGGCAAATACTCCAAATGTGAATATATTCTTTGGAATTGCCACAATGTTAATTGGAGTTCCGACGGGTGTAAAAATCTATGATTGGTTGCTAACCATGTATAGAGGTCGAATTACATTTTCACCGGCAATGCACTGGATGCTTGGCTTTCTGGTTTTATTCGTAATTGGTGGTATGACCGGTGTGCTTATGGCTGTTCCGGGCGCTGACTATGTAGTGCACAATACAACTTTTCTGGTCGCGCACTTTCACAATGTGCTGATTCCCGGAGCTCTGTTTGGTTATCTGGCCGGTTATAACTACTGGTTTCCAAAGGTTTTCGGATTTAAACTGAACGAAAGATGGGGTAAACTCTCCTTCTGGGGCTGGGCTTTAGGATTTGCGCTTGCTTTCTTCCCGTTGTACGTGACCGGATTCATGGGAATGCCACGAAGAATTTCTCATATTAGCAATTTATCGTGGGAGCCCTTTTTGATCGTTGCCATGCTGGGTACATTGGTCGTTGGGTTCGGTGTTTTTGCAATGCTTGTTCAACTCTTCTTTAGTATCAAAGACCGCAATAAAAATCTTGATCTTACCGGAGATCCCTGGGATGGAAGAACCCTGGAGTGGGCTACTGATTCACCTACACCGGTCTATAATTTTGCAGTCATTCCTGTTGTTAAGGAGCTTGACGATTTTAAGAGAATGAAAGATGATGGTTCTGTATTTCATCGACCCGAGAAATATGATCCTATTGTAATGCCAAAAGATAAAGTCTATGGACCAATAATGGGTGCACTTCTTATCGCATTTGGATTTTCTATGGTATGGTATATCTGGTGGTTAGCTATTATCAGTTTCTTGGGAATCCTGATCACAGTTGTAATTATAGGTAATGATAACGATAATGAATATATCATATCAGCCGAAGAGGTCAAGGCCATTGAAGATAAGCGATACGAGAAACTTGCTGCAGCATTAAAAAATAAAATCGAGGAGGATTAATAAAATGAATACAGACGTATTAAATCAAGATGCTGTAAAAGCACTGGAAGCAGAACATCACCATCAGATGGAATTAAAGACCTATGGCTTCTGGATCTATCTGATGAGTGACCTGGTGATTTTTTCCCTGTTGTTTGCTACCTTTATCGTGTTGGGAAAGAATGCAGCAGGTGGTGAAAGTATCGGGAAACTTTTTGAGTTACCCTATTTATTTACAGAAACCATGCTGCTCCTTTTCAGCAGTTTTAGTTTCGGTATGGCTATGATCTCCATGCAGAATGATAACAAAAAAGGAGTTCTCGCCGGATTGATTCTGACAGCGCTGCTTGGACTTGGATTCGTAGGTATGGAAGTTACCGAGTTTGCCAAACTTATTGCAGAAGGTAACGGACCAGACAGAAGCGGAGCGCTTTCTTCCTTCTTCACTTTGGTAGGGACTCACGGGCTTCACGTCTCCTTTGGTATCATATGGTTGACAGTAATGACCATACAAATAGCCAAAAGAGGATTGTCTTTTCATGCACGTTCCCGTATGATGACCCTGAGTTTATTCTGGCATTTTCTGGATGTAATATGGGTAGGCGTATTTACCGTTGTTTACCTTTTGGGCCTTGTATAAACAAAGGTTGGCTTAAATATTTTATAAACACTAAAATTCGGAGATTTTACTATGAGTGATACACATGGAGGTGGAGCCCACCTGACAACAAAAGGATATATAACCGGTTTTATACTGGCACTGATACTTACATTGGTATCGTTTGGTATTATAATGTTCAGAGATAGCGTTTCTCAAACAGTTCTATACACAGTATTGTTCCTTGCAATGACTGTGCAGATGCTGGTACATGTTCACTATTTCCTTCACCTCGATACCTCTAAAGCACAACGCTGGAATGTAATAGCCATCGGATTTACAGCAATTCTGTTATTTATCTTTATTGCAGGAACTATGTGGGTAATGTACACCCTTAATTCGAGAATGATGTAACAGAGATCATATTAATGTAACAGCCTGATTATTGAATTGCCCCCTCAAGTTAGAAGCATAACTTTAAGGCGGTAACTCAATAATCAGGCTGTTTTTGTACAATTAAACAAGGGGTTATTCATCGAGGAATCCTGCCTTTTTGTGTGCGCCGTCGCAAAATGGTTTGTTGTTACTGTGACCGCAACGGCAGAAATGTGCATCTTTTTTTACTTCTTCTTTACCGTCTTTGTACACTACTTTAATTTCTCCTGAGATCAAAATTGGTCCGTTTGGCCAGATTTTTGCTGAAATTTTCTCTTCCATAATTTTATTATTAATTGGTGATTGATTATAGGACAAAGGTAAGCTCTGATCCATTGTGTACGGTTATACTATACGGTAGTTCTGTTGTACATTTCGGAAAGAATGTCTGTTACCTCCTTTCTTGGTTCTTCGATCGGCTTTCAGCTAAGAGAGGCACTTACTTCGGTTATCTCATACTTTCAGTGCATTCACCCACACTTTTACTGCATTAATGCACTGAAAATGTTAAACAACGCATGCTTTGTATGCGTGATCGCATGGAAAGTGTTAAACGTCACAGTGAAAGTGTGCGTGATTTCATCAATTTGGTGCGATCACGCAGTAAAATGGTGTGATATCACACAGAAAGTATGCGTTCACGCAGTCTGGGCGTGCGTGGGCGCATGTGAAGTATGGAATTAGGAGGTTTTTATTTGTAGTTGGTAGCTAGTTCAAGGTACTGTCTTAATCTCCAAATAAAATCGCAATTATTTTTCCTATATTTGTGGAATTGAAAGAGGACTTCCAACAGCAATGTTAGACAGTTTATCTTGTGTAGGTGGATTTATTCCACCTACTTTTTTATCTATACCTGGATTACTTTGTTTAGCTTCGTAATTTGCATCATACGCTTCATTTCTTTTCCACAGGATATATGTTAAGCATAAAAGTTTTCTTTGAATAGCGACATAGGCTTTCATTTTTATTGTCGTTTTACTCATAATCCGATTGTATAGATTCACGAATTTAGGTTCTCCATACTTGACTACATTCAAAGATGCCATATGCATTATACGGCGAATATGGCTATTTCCTTTCTTCGATATTTTAGTCTTTCCGACTCTCTTTCCGGATTGATTCTCTACAATATCATAACCGGCATAGCTGGTTAATTGACGTTCGTTTTCAAAGAGTTTAAATCCATTTGTTTCTGCTATAATTGTAGCAAAGGTAAGAGGCCCAAGCCCTTTTATAGGACTGATTTTATCGTATCGCTCACGTATCTTTTCATCTTTATTGATCAACTCTTTTATGCGAACCTTTGTTTCTGCGATCTGTGTTTCTATAAGTTGAATCAGGGATAACAAGCTATTCTTAACTTCTTCAACCTGAAACATGCCATATTCCATGCTTGATAATTGATTCATAAGCTGTGTTCGGTTCATTGACAGTTGCTCACAAAAACGGGTTAGGGCTCTTAGCTCATAAACAGATGGTGAAAATGGCTCCCAGGCAGGAAGTCTCTGTTCTGCTCCCATTTGAGAAAGTCCCTTTGCATCAATTGTATCGTTTTTACTCTTTAGTCCCAGGCTTTGCATGTATTTCTTCGACTTATTCGGCAATACAATACTTACTATATACCCCTGATTATAGAAGTAATAAGCCAGATTCTCATGGTAATTACCTGTAGCCTCCATTGTCAATACAATAGCAACATCTACTTTCTTGTGTTGACAGATCCAATGATCACAATCACTAAATCCTTTTGCTGTATTTTTGAACTTTCGAGTTGCTTTGACTGTAATCTTTTGATCACTGGTAAACAACGACATTGCAGCGACAAACTCTTCTTTAGAACAATCTAGTCCTACCGAATACTTTACTGGAGTTACCATAAGTAATTAGCTTTAAGTTGATAATAAATCAGAGCTTTAAATGGGTCCTCTTCTTTTCGTCTTTACTCATATTTTATGCTGGATTATGCAACAATGCGCATATCCTTAAGTATTGTTCAAACTCTTGAAGAAGCTCTAATAGTGTGGTTCCTTGCGCACTACATCGATGTCTCGTGTTTAGTCTGAGCTGTTTTACACTATTAGAGGCCATTTCTTCTATAACAATGAAGTTTCTTCTAAGTATTAGCTGTATGTTTATATGTCGTAAAGATATGAGTCTCTGCTGCGCTAAGACTCTAAACTAAAAGTAACCTTATATACCTCTTGTGATAAGAGGGAAATCACATAAAATATTCATCAATATTTTACCGCAGAATTTTAGGAAACTATTTAACTTCAAATGAAATATCGTGTATGAATCCATAACAATTACCGTTTCTATCATTCTGAATCTGAATTTTAACGGTAGTGTTGTGCGTTCCCTTTTTTTCTGCTTTAATTTTCAGGATAGCTTTGTTTTTTACGATAGGTATTTCATTCTTTTCGTGGAATGCCTTTATCTGACATAATGAATCATTAACTGCCAAAAATATCTTTGCATTATATAGCCCACCGGCTCTAACGACTTTGCTTTCAGGAACTATTACTGGTGTTAATGAGTTGATTAGAAAGCTTTCTTTGGAAGAAGAATTGGAGAGCTCATTTAAAACCTTACTGTGCAATTCAAGCATAAGGATGTCGAGTGTATTGTTGTCAAAAGAACTCAAATCTTCATCTAAAAAGAACTGAATTCTTTTCTTTATCATATTATCATTTCCAACTATTGATAATATGTTTCGCAATTGATCTTTAATCAGTTTTTCGTCACGATTGTTTTTAAGAGCAGCCTGTATCGATACAAAACAATCTTTTATTGAATGCATACAATGAAATTCTTTCTCAAATCGAGCAGGATTAAGATGATGTGAAAAGTCAATATCCATTTCTTCATATTGAATTTCATCGTAGTAAACCGACTTGATTTTTTCAGTTTTCTTGTTACTTGTTTTGTTACAGGAAACAAATAATATAGCTAAAAGGAGAATTGAAATCTTTGTATTCATGGAGATTGCTTTGAGGTTGTATGTATTTGTATTGTGCAAATTTAGAATGTTTATCGCATAATATGGTTTATCACTTTAAAAAAGCGACTTCGGAAGAAACTCCCGAAATCGCTGCAACGGATATAATTGAAAGGAAACGAAAATTTCTCTTACCCCACAATAAACGGACTTCTCAACTTCAACTTCCGGTATAGAATTCTTGACGGCTTCATCAATAGAATCAGTACAAAAGTAGCCAGAGCTAAGTAGGAAAGGTAAGTGAATATCTCCATATTGCTGAGCAGGATCGATTGTTTACGAACCATACCATCCAGTTTGCTATTGGTCAGTATCGTTGCAACCTGAAAGTTGTATGTTGCGAGGAACTTACGCATATAGCCGCCCACCACCTGTTGTACATTAGAGCTGTAGGGGACAATGTTTTGCTGAAGGTTGCTATAATGCACCTTATTGAGGAAGAACGACGCATTCCGCATCACCGCAAAGCCGATATTGGTGGTCCAGAAACGGACAGTCGTTCCCATCAGGGAGCCGTTTCCCACCAGTTTGGCCGGAAGTCCTGTGATGAGGTACATCACCAGCGGAGTGAAGAGCCATCCCTGTGCAAATCCCTGCACGAAGAGTGGTGCACCGACCGTAAGCAGGTCCACATCAGGACTAAAGACAAACGTAAACCAGGCGCAATCAACTGCGAAGATCAGAAAGCCGATGCTGAAGATAATCTTCGACCGCACTTCCTTCGTGAGCAGGTATCCAGATGAAATAATGCCAAGCAATGTCCCCGCGACATTGATGTATTGCACATGGAGCACATATTCCCACGGCCATTGCCATACGCCCGACATGGTGCTGTAGAGATTGTTGACGCCGGAGCGAAGGATATAGAAGATGAAAAAGAGCAGAACACCGACCACTACATTCCGGTAGCGGATGACCGTGAAATGAAAGATGGGGCGTTTCTCCATCAGTTGTTTCAGGATGAAGAGTCCGCTGAAGATCAGGAACAGGGCAAAGGTGATGATGATCTGAGGAGAATCGAACCAATACAATTTGTGTCCGTAGAGCAGGGCAAACGATCCGCAATGCAGGGCGATCAGCAGAAAGAGGCAACTGGCGAAGTCAATCTGGTAAAGCGGTAGCTTGGGTAACAGTCTGTTTTTGTTGAAGAGCATCGTCACGATAAAGAGCACCACCAGATGGAACGCCAGGAAGAGGTAAATCATCTCCTTCCAGCCGTAATCGACAATGGCCGATTTCACCAGTGAAGTGGTAATCGTTCCTCCCGTGAGCATGATGGCATACAGGAAAAGGTAGGCAATCATGCGGGCATGGCGCGTCTTGAGTTGTCCGATAATCAACGGCAGGAAGCAGGCACCTTCCAGTACACCGAATATCCCTTCTGCAATTCGCAGAATCCGTATCGTGTTGAAGTCATTGACAAAGGCGAGCAACAACAGGATAAAGATGGAAATGGAGCACATGATTAGGATGTAACTGCGCACCCTGAAAAAGGCAAACAGGCGGCTGAATATCATTAGCGTCACAACCACCGAACCGTACATTAGCGACAGCAGGTACTGCACATCTTCCGGCTCAATACCGAGAAACGAGGCTGAAAAGGTACTGTTGGAGTGAAACAGCGACATCAGCATCAGGTGCGGGAACATGGCAATGACCAATAGCGGCAGTTTCACCCACTCAGGCACCCAACGACGGTATATGGTGTCTTTATGTGGACTCATAAAGTGTTTTCCTTTCCACCGGCACCTTTGCGGGCGTTGACAACGACGTTCATGCCGGCACGGAGCATCGAGATATCCTGTCCGTTGACGAAACGGATGCGCATGGGGATGCGTTGCTCAATCTTCACAAAGTTTCCGGTAGAGTTGTCTTGCGGCAGGAGGGAGAATTTTGCTCCACTGGCCGGGGAGAAGGACTCGATGACCCCGCGAAACTCTACATCGGGGTAGGCATCGGCAGTGACAAGCACTTCGCTGCCCGGGTGCAGGTCGGCAATCTGCGTTTCGCGGAAGTTAGCCGTCACCCACTTCTCTTTACTGACAATGTTGAGCAGGGTTTCTCCCTCTTTGACCAGCTGGCCGGTCTGAATGGTTTTGCGGCCCACCCATCCGTCGTAAGGAGCGGTGATAACAGTATAAGTGATATATAGGGACGCATTTCGGAGAGAAGCCTGCTTCTGCTCGATGTTTGATTCGATGGGCTTAATCTTGGTTGATTCCTCCTGGGTAGAAAGGTCTGCCGACTTTTGCTCGTCCTGAATGGCTTTGTACTCGGCAACAGCTACCTCGTAGGTTGCCTTTGCCGCTTCGAATTGCTGGTTGGTTGCCGCATCTTCATTGAGCAGATTTTTGAAGCGTTTGTAGTTGGCCTCACTTTGCCAAACTTTGGCTTTAGCTGCTTCGAGACGCGCCTTTTGCACGTTGATGCGGTTCCGGGCGTTGCTGACTGATTTCTCACTTACCGCAATCTGGTTCTGCATGACGTGTAAGTCGGATTCCGCCATCTGAAGTTTGTTGGCGTACTCACGACTATCGAGTACGATCAGCGTATCGCCTTTGTGTACGTATTGGTTTTCCTCGAAACGTATCTCCTGAATGTATCCCGATACGCGACTGGCAACCGGGGTCACATATTGATCCACCTGCGCATTGTTAGTGGTGGTATATTTCGAAGCAAAGAGGTAATATTTCACGGCAATGCCAATACCAGCCAGAATCAGTATCCAGGCAAACACAACTAAAGCGGTATTGAATCTTGATGGAGTGGATTTTTTATTCATAGATATGTTGTTTTGAAAATCGTTTAATTTGAAAAACAGAAGATTAAGTTGAGTAAGAATAGTTTTGAGTTGTCATCCCGTGCTTGACACGGGATCTCAAAATTGCAGTTGGCTGATTTTTCTTACTTTTATCTGATTGGGAGATCCCGCATCAAGTGCGGGATGACAGTAGTCGCTTTTCTGCAATCTTTTAAAAGCAGTTCTTACAGTTTTCCCAAGATATACTGCAACTGGAAGTACTTCAACTGCTTGTCAATCCTGTTTGTAATCAGGTTTGACTCGGCTTCCAGATAAGCATTGTCGGCATCAATCAGTTCCGTAATCAGGCTCAGGTTTTCGCTGTATTTCTGTCGCACCGTGCGGTAGTTCTCCTTTGCCTGCTCGATAGCCTCCTGCGAAATGCGGATGCGCTCGTCAGCCTCAATCAATTTTTGCCGGGCCGTAAAGAGGGCGTGATTCACTTTCTCTCCGGTTTGCTCAATTTCCAGGGCTTTTTGGTCTGTTGCTAATTTTGTCGCCCGGCTTTTCGATCGGTTTTTATACAACTCGCTGATGGAATATTTCATGCTCAGGCCAATCATCCCGATTCGGTAGAAGTAGGGCTGCGGTGGGTAGAATTTATAGTTCGGATTCATCAATCCGTAGTTTCCAATCAGGGCAAGCTGCGGGAGAAGGGCACTTCGGACCATCTGTTGGTCTGTCTTTTGCAGCTCATAGCCGGTTTTGGCCATCAGTAGTTCGTCGTTTTGTGTCAATGCTGCATTGGACTCAGGTACTTCTGCATCTTTGTAGTATTCGTTGATACTTTTCGGGTCAATATGCAGAATAGTCTGACCATCGAGGGAGAGGAGCGTCAACAGTTGATGCTCGCCGATAATGATGTCGTTTTGTACTCTGGTCAGCATCAGTCTGTGATTGGAGAGTTGCAACTTTGTTCGCAGCACTTCGTTGCGGGTACTGGCGCCGTTGCAGCGCATCGCTTCCACCTGCCGGATGATGAGGCTATCTTCTTTCATTTTATCCGTAACCAGCTTTTCTTGCTGCATCAGATGGCAAACGTGCAAAAATGCGGTGGCAATGTCCAGCTTCAGTATGCGTTGGGTACGTTGCGTTTTAAGCTCAGACAGTTGAGTGCCAATCTTTGATTTTCGGGATTCGGCATTGAGCCTGCCACCACTGTATAAGGGGAGCGACGCATCCACGTTAAACTCGTACACATTCTTGGTAGGAACATAAGTAGTAGGAGATTCAAAGAGACCATCTTCGTATTGGTATAGGTTGGTCAGTCTTTTATAACTGGCGCCGAAACTGATTTCCGGCAATTTGTGATTGAAAATCTCTTTCTCCCTTTCTTTGGAGATTTCGGTTTCTGTTATGCTGTTTTGCAGCTCTTTGTTGTTCCGGATTCCCGTTTCGATGGCCTGTCTGAGTGTCATTTTATCAAAATGGGAGGGGGAATCCTGCGCTTTTACAATCCATACACAACAAAATGAAAATGCGAAAAGTAATTTGGGTCGAATGATATTCATGCGTAAAAAATATATACAATGAAAACGGGTAAGGTAAAAGTCAGAAAGTGATGTCAGAGAGCAAATTCCAGAGAGATACATTTGATTAGCATCGTTGAGATATAATCCGAAAATATCCACTTGCCACGGATTCATACCCGCAATAACTTTAAATATGCCCTTTACAGTTGCAGGGCTATATATGCTTTAAAACCTACCGAATTGAAAACCTGATTAAACGGCTTATTGTAATGCCTGATTGATGATGCAAAATTACAGCCCGTATGACCATGACGTATTTATATAATCAGCCATATATTTGCTCATTTTCGCCAAATAGGTAGTTTTTGACTACTTTTGAGGTCTGAATATCTTATCCGATGAAGCAGTTTAGTCCATTAATCAACGACCCGAACGTTTTTGCCTTTGTAGATAATGTCTATGTGAAGGAGTTTGGCTATGAAATGCACAGCCATGACAAGGGGCAATTTATCTATGCGGAAGGAGGAATTGTCCATATCTATGGAGAAGACAAACATTGGTATCTGCCTGCCCGCAACTACATGTGGATACCAGCCGGAATGCCGCATAGCATTGTACATCAAAGCGTTTCAATGAGCATTTTCAACTTTTACTTCACCATAGGGGAGGGGGACGATGACTTTTACCGGCATCCTAATATCTATATGGTCAATGATATGCTCCGGTCAATGGTACATTACACGCGGGAGTGGAACGGTCCGGTAACGGAGGAGCATTCAACGCGACTGGCTTTCTTAAAGGCTATCAAGGCGATATTGCCAGAGATGGACCTTACCATCACGACCTATCCGGTAAGCTATCCTTACCCGAAGGACGAGGGGTTGAAGAAGATTGCCGAATTTCTTAGCGAACATGTGGAAACATCTTTTGCATTTGACGATATCGCACGCCGGTTTGGCTACAGCAGTCGCACGCTTTCCCGACTTTTTAAGGAGGATATCGGTTTTAGTTACGTGCGTTTTGTCCGGGCTATCCGGATGACCCGGGCTTTGGAATTGATGGCGGAAAATAAACTTTCGGTTTCGGAAATTGCCATGGCGGTAGGCTATACCAGTCTTTCTGCTTTTAGCAATATCTTCGAGCGGATAGTGGGAGTGAGGCCATCTGAGTTTATGGCGAGGGCATCGGGCGGCTGATACAGGAAAAATATCAGTCACGAAGAATAAACTATAAGCATAAATGCTGTGGCTATCTTAGACTAAAGGCCAACTATTGTCCAAGATAAAGTCACTATCGGCGTTTTTCAACTAACTATCTTTTTCTAAAGGACGACTATCTTATGCGGTAAAGTAACTATCTTCTGCGAAGAACCAACTATCGACCAAAGAGAAGTAACTATCATCTATGTTTTAACATCTATAGGCACAGATAGGACAACTATCACATAAGAAACAATATCTATGAGCCGTGATGGAGTATCTATCTTACAAAGTAAGACAACTATCTTCTGCGAATTAACGTCTATATGCGCAGGTGAAGTAACTATCGACCACGGTGAGGTAACTATCTCTTCGAATTAACAACTATAAGTATAAACGGGATAACTATCTTTTCCATTAAATTCACCGATTGATCACGATAACTATGCGGAAAATAAAAAAAAGGCTTCTCACCGGAATGAGAAGCCCCAAAGGGTCATTTCTGTAGAAGGGTTTTCTAATATGCTCTTAGATTCAGAGCCTGAGAAGGGTTAAGGAAGGATTAAGCATTATCCGTAGGGGAAGAATTGGCGTCTGAAGAGTTATTTCCGCTGGTTCTGCTGACTTTATCGGCAATCTTACTAAATGTAAACTGCTCTTTTTTAGTAGAATCATCTGCGTAATGCTTTGATGCAATTTTACAGATGGAAATAACTTCGTCATAAAGAGCATTGAAAATGTTTGCCGTCTCCTGGGTAATCTCTTTGCTGACCGTTTTCTGGTTTTCCTGATGGGAACTGGCGGCAAACGAAACATCGGCATAACCGATAATACGTTCAATGAGGGCAACGTTCATCCCCTTGGCGGTGATTTTCGTGCGAAGGGTATCGGACATGTTTTGTTTGAAACTAAGGAGCAACTCAACCACCGACTCCTGGCTTCCTCTTTGTACCTGAGACAGGTTTTTGTCAAATCCCAATGTCTTGAACACTTCGCTAATCACGGCAGGTTCTTTTTTGAAGTCTTCCTCGACCTGCACTTTGAAGAACGCCAGGTCTTTTTTTGCCGGTTTAACGATGCTTTTCAGCTCTTCACTGGCTGCGCGTTGGTCTTTCTTCGCATCCACTCCCACCTGAGTAGCTACGATTGCTTCGATTCGGGCCAGTAAATCATCAGCATAATCGGGAGTCCACGTTGAGCGTAAAGTTCCCAAAATTCCGATGTTTGCCTTAAAGCTAACCGCAACACTTTGACATGCTGTCAGCATGACAATGTCCTTGTAACTGTAATTTCTTAAGTTCGACATGTTGTGAAATTTTTAATGGTTTAAAACTACTTGAAATAATTCACTGAGAATTTCCGAAGCTGGATTTAAAACGATATATCCTTTAAATATCGCTTCTGGATTTACAAATATAGAAAAATAATTAACATGTAGTTTGGTTGAAAATATTTTTATTCTCAAAAGATAGCTGATATTTGATGTCGGGTAGTTAATAGAAGAGAGGGTGATGGAAGTTGAAAAACGGAAGATTTGACAGGTTCAAGCAGTTTAATTATTGTTATTCCGGCTTATTTATCTAAGCCGCTTGATGAAATATATATTACAGTGCGCTGCGACTAATGAGGTGTCTTTAGTTTTATCAACAAAAAAGGATGCCACACGGACATCCTTTTTTGTTATCATCGCCAGTTATAGAGATTAAAATATGACCTTAGCCGTCTGAATGCCAGATGTGGTTTTTATTCTGATAATCAGCACTTCATTATTTGCCGGAATAGTTTGTCTGAATTCCTGATTCTGAATATTGCTTTTTGCAAATATCAATTGTCCCGTCACGTTATAGACCGTAACTGATTCAATCATTTCGGAGGAGTTGACGATTAATTCGTTGCCGGAGCAATAAATAGCAGCGGTTTTGAATGACGTGCTTTGAACGGCAGACGTAGATGTGTTATATCGAACCATCTGAATGTCCGGTTGCGATACGTTTGCTATGCCGTCACCAATGTAAAATCCAAGGTGAGGCGGTTGGTTGTAAGCGCTATTCTGCCACGCAACGCCTAAGCGGTAAACAGGGTCGTGCATTGGCGTAAAAAGACGATATGAAGTAGGAGTAGTGGTCGTGTAAATATTAATTGAACTGGAATCGGTTTTGTTCCACAAGATCACCTCTTCACGCCAGTCTCCGAACAGATCGGCACTCAGGTTGGGAGTCGCTTTTGTGCTGTTACAACTGCTTACCCCTGAAGCTGAAAGTAACGTAGTCGTTCTGCTTGTAGAAGGAACCCACTTGGTAATCGAAGTTCCATCAAGTAACTCATCCTGCAGGTCACCATCCCAGTAAATTCTGAAATTCACAGACGGTCTGCTGGAAGAGAGCATTACTCCTTTACAGGAAAATACACCGATTGAAGTGCCGGCAGCATTTTGATTGGTACTCCACATCTCAAATCCGCGTGAATTCGGGTCAATATCCGCAGCTGTTCCCCGTCCGTTATCAGCTGCAACAGCGCCGCTCCAGATGATTTCTCCGGTACGGGCGTCATGCATCTCAAAACCTTTGGAAAAAGCAGCAGATTCTTCATGCACCTCCCACACTTCCAGACCGGCACGATCGGGATCAAGATCGGATACATGCATAGCGTCACCATGCCCCAGACCGGTACGATACAAGAGTGTACCATCATCATTGATAGCACAGGAGCCATAGATAATCTCGTCTTTTCCATCACTATCCACATCGGCCACGCTGAGATTGTGATTTCCTTGTCCGTATGCTCCCACGCCTGAAGTAGTTCCCGAGTCGTAAAACCAGCGTTGAACCAATTTTTTATCTTTAATGTCATAAGCAGCCAGAGTAGCGCGTGTGTAATAACCGCGGCACATGACTACACTCGGATGTACACCATCAAGATAGGCAGTACAGGCCAAAAAACGGTCAGAACGATTGTAATAGCTATCGCCCCAGGATGAAGTGGAACCACGTTGCGGATTATAAGCCACGGAGTTCAGTTCAGCACCGGTTTTTCCATCAAACAAAGTCAGATATTCCGGACAATTCTGGATGGTTCCCAGCATTTTCGAACCACTTAGCTGGGTGGTATCCATGTTGCGGTAGTCAGCTGTAGGGCTGTCGCTACCCATAATGACATATTTGCCTTTACCGTCAATCGTTCCCGGCGCTGTGCGGCAAACTACTTCGGCCAATCCGTCGCCATCATAGTCAAAGACCTGAAACTGGGTGTAATGAGCTCCGGCGCGGATGTTTTTTCCCAAATCGATACGCCAAAGCTGGGTTCCGTTGAGCTTATAAGCATCAATGTAAACATTACCGGTGATGCCGTAGTATGAGTTGTCTTGAGAATTGGTCGGATCCCATTTTACGATGATCTCATATTCACCATCACCGTCCACATCACCCACGCTGCAATCGTTGGGCATGTATCCATACGGCTGGCCTTTCGGAAAACTTCCGGAGGCTGTTTTCCCGGTACTTCCGTATTTATTGGGAGGAGTAACGCCTGAAGCGGGGCGGTTAAGTTTAATGCTTTTATATTGTTGCGTCCACGGGGTAACCGTCGTGACACCGACAGTGTCTTCCACTCCATTCAGCACGGGAACGACACGATAGCTGCTTGTCGTGGTTCCACTGGCGTCTGTATAGTTTGTCGAGGTGGTAACAGGCGAAGAGGTAATCAGCGTATTATTCCGGTAAATGTTGAATCCGACGTTGGGATTATCCGTCCCCAGGTATCGCCAGCTCAGGTAAACGCCACTGGTGACTTTAATCGCAACCAATCCACGATTGAGGTATTCCATCTGCCGGGTAAGGGCATTTGCCGAAATGGCAGATAAAAGTAAAATAGTAATAATCAGAAAATGAGATCGATTTGTTTTCATGTGTATTAGTGGTTAAAAATGGTATGGCTGATTGTCCGGAATTTAATTTCTGCCAGACTTTTAATGGTTGTCAAAGTTATTGGGGAATCAATCAACGAAGGTGGAATATTTGATTGATTAGATGTAAATATTGATATTTATAGTGTCCTGAAGTATTCTGATGTGATTCGGGGATTCAAGTAATAATTGAAGGTGGAGGAAACAGCCGTTTTATACTAAAAGCCATTAGGAGTGATGGTTTCTGGAAATTAAATTCTATTTTTGCCGCAAATTTTCATGCAATGCAAAAGTTATTATCGTATCCGTTATCCATTATTACCTATTTCTTCTTTTTGCTTTTCATCTGTATTTTCCATCCAATACAATGGGTTTGTTTCAATCTTTTTGGCTATCAGGCGCATAAAAAGAGTGTCGATTACCTGGGTTTTTTCCTGCTTAAAATCCTTTACTTTACTGGTTCATCTGCTAAAGTAGAAGGTCTGGAACTGATTCCTGAAGGAAAGCCGTTGATCATTGTAGCCAATCACCAGAGTGTTTACGACATTGTCGGGTTTGTGTGGCTATTTCGTAAATGTCACACCAAATTCGTAAGCAAAATAGAGTTGGGAAAAGGAATTCCCAGCATTTCCTATAACCTGAACCACGGCGGTTCGGTGCTGATTGACCGCAAAGACCCGAAACAGGCGCTTCCCGTTTTGAAGAAAATGGGTGAATACATCGAAAAGAATAATCGCGGAACAGTGATTTTTCCTGAAGGTACACGCAGTAAGACAGGAAAACCGAAAGCCTTTGCCCCGAATGGCGTGAAGATTCTCTGCAAATATGCACCCAGCGCTTATGTTGTACCGGTGACCATCAATAATTCCTGGAAACTGTTCCGTTACGGCGGATTCCCTTTTGGATTGGGCTGCCAGTTGAAATTCATCGTGCATCCTCCGATGAAGGTGAGCGAATGGGATTTCAACGAGATGTTTGAAAAAACAGAACAGGCAGTTGTCTCTAAAATAGAATATTAAGAGCCTGTTTAAATTTTACCGAATATTCTTATACGGAGAAAAGACTCCTTTCTTTGCTCCTTTTTTAGCCTCTTTCGGGTATATTTTTCACTTTTCCCCCTTGATTTAGCCCGCTAAATCTACGGGATAAAAGCAAAAAATCTACCTCGAAATAGCTCTAAAAAAGTCGAGCAATAAAATTTAAACAGGCTCTAAGTTTGTCGTATAAAAAAAGAGGAAGCGGTTTCATCTCATTTGGATGAAACCGCTTCCTCTTTTTAGCCCGTAAATTCTCTTTTTACTTTTGTTCCTGATTGTATTTTCTGACTTGCACCAACTTTAGCTTTCCATCAGGCATCATGTGGGCGTCGCAGACTTTAAACTCAAACGTCTTTTCCCCGCTTTTAATGGTTGCTTTGATTCTCCAGATTTCTACCCCGATGCTGGTAAACTGTTTTACTTTGTCAATGCTGGCCAATTGTGCATTTGCCCAGTTTATTCCCTGCTTTTCTGCGGCCTGTTTAAGATCGGAGTAGCATTGATTGACATTCATGTCCATGCTCTGCCAGGCTACGACCAGGTCTTCTTTGCCAAGTGTACGCTCTTCCTCTTTTTTTATCTTCTGCCCGTCAAGTCCCATTTGGATAAATTCGGGTTCGGTCAGGAACAGGGCATGGAATGCAGTAGTGTCGTTCTTTTGATACGCCTGGATAACGGACTTAACCAGGGTTTCGGAAACCGCTCTTTCTTCTTTTGATATACAAGATGAAAGAACGAGTAAAGCAAACAGTGAATAAATTAGTCGTTTCATAGTGTGTGTATTTGCCCGCAAAATTATTAAAAAAGAAAACATCAGAATTCTTTATCCGGTATTGTTTTCTTGAATTTCCAGCTATCTGTGAATATTTATCGACTAAAAAAGACTGATTTGTGAACTTCTGAAATAGTATTAAGTAGTACTTTTGGGTTCGAATAATTTTATCCAAAACACACATAAATGAGAAAACTATTATCATTACTCTGGCTGGTGGCCCTGATATCCGGCCAGGCGTTATCCGCAAAGTCGGTCAATGAACCGGATTCAGCCTATATCTTTGCTTATTCTACCCAAAAGAGCAACGGACACAGTGGCTTGCTTTATGCATGGAGTTCCAACCGCAAAAACTGGAATAGCATTGGTCCGGAATTTCGTTTTCTTTTCTCCGACTATGGACGTTGGGGTGCTGAGAAAAGAATGGTTTCACCATACCTGTTTCAGGGGCCGGACAATCTCTGGCATTGCGTCTGGAGCCTGAACGAGAAAGACGGGGTCTTTGCCCATGCTGTTTCTAAGGATTTGATTTACTGGAAACCACAGACCTATCCCGAAGTAATGAAAGGCGGAAACTGCCTGCAACCAGAGGTTTCCTATGATAGAGCACATGCTCTTTATGTGATCACCTGGTTGAGTGAAAAATCACAGGGGACTGAGGCTTATACTGTGACAACAAAAGATTTCAAAACCTATACTTCTACAAAGTCTGTTCCCGTTGCAGCCCGTCTGAACAGCCGTGAAAAGATTTTTGTAAATGGGAATGAAGAGACCGGAGTCGTACGCAAAGTAGCCTGGTCAACTGTGGAATCTTTACTCAATAAGCAAAAACTGGAAGCTTACCGCGGCAAGTTATTCAGCGAATCGCCTAAAGACGATGCTACCCGCTTCGCAAATCTGAAGCCGCTAGAGGCTACCGTTTCGGTAAATTCTGCTGATGCTAAGAAAATCAGCGACAAACTGGTTGGCGTTTTCTTTGAAGACATCAATTATGCTGCTGATGGAGGACTTTACGCCGAACTGATTCAGAACCGTGGATTTGAATATAATCCCGGAGATAAAGAAGGACGGGACAAAAGCTGGAACAGTACCAAAGCCTGGAGCCTGAACGGAACCAAAGCTGAGTTTCTTATTGATACGATCTCTCCACTTCATGTCAATAATAAGCACTTTGCTCTGCTGAAAATAACCGAACCGGGTGCCGGACTGGTGAACGAAGGCTTTGACGGTATTGCCTTGAATGAGGGGGACAAGTATGATTTTTCCATTTTTGTGCGCAACAGTGACGGTCGGGCTAAAAAGTTATTGATCAGATTGGTGAATGCCAAAGGTGAACTGTTCGGTGAGACAACCATTGCAACAAACTCGACCACCTGGAAAAAGTACAACGCTGTTATTGTTGCTAAAAAAGGGATTGCTGATGCCCGTCTGGAGATCGTTCCACAATCTGCCGGAACCGTTGCACTGGATATGATTTCCCTTTTTCCGCAAAAGACTTTCAATGGCCGTAAGAATGGATTGCGTGCCGATTTAGCTCAGTTGATTACTGATATCCATCCCCGTTTTGTGAGATTCCCGGGCGGATGTGTTTCGCATGGTGATGGTCTTGGCAACATTTACCGATGGAAAAATACCATTGGGCCACTGGAAGCCCGCAAACCGATGCGTAACCTTTGGGGATACCACCAGTCTATGGGATTGGGATACTACGAATACTTCCAGTTCTGCGAAGACATGGGTGCGGCTCCGCTTCCGGTCATTGCCGCCGGTGTTCCCTGCCAAAACTCGGCTACCGGTGGCGCCGGTCAGCAAGGTGGTGTGCCGATGTGTGAGATGGATCAATACGTGCAGGATATCCTTGACCTGATCGAGTGGGCCAATGGCGATGCAAAGACCAAATGGGGGAAACTCCGTGCCGAAGCAGGCCACCCGAAACCATTCAACCTGAAATACATCGGTATTGGTAACGAAGACCTGATTAACGATATATTCGAGGAACGCTTTTCCATGATCTACAAAGCGATTAAGGCGAAGTATCCCGAGATCACGGTAATCGGAACGGTTGGCCCTAATTCCGAAGGTACAGATTACACTGAAGGATGGGAAATTGCCTCCAGACTTGGTGTGCCTATGGTGGACGAACACTACTATCAGTCGGTGGGATGGTTCATCAATAACCAGGATTTTTATGACAAATATGATCGTTCAAAACCTAAGGTATATCTCGGAGAGTACGCATCCTGGGGGAGTACTTTGGCGAATGCTCTTTCGGAAGCCCTTTATATGACCACATTGGAACGAAACGGCGATGTGGTGAGCATGTCGTCTTATGCTCCGCTTCTGGCAAAAGAGGGGCATACGCAGTGGAATCCGGATATGATCTATTTCAATAACACGGAAGCTAAACCGACTGTCAACTATTATGTGCAGAAGCTCTATGGCCAGAACTCAGGCGATCAATTCATAAATGGAAAAATAAAGCTTTCTGACAGTAAAGAAGAACTTGCTAAACGTGTTTCTATGTCTGCTGTACGTGATAGTAAAACCGGTGACCTGATTGTAAAACTGGTGAATATACTTCCGGTAGAAATAAACACGAAAGTTAGTCTCGAAGGTGTTGGTACTGTTCTTTCCTCTGCCGTGAAATCAGTACTAACCGGTAATATCAATGAGAAGAACCAGAAACCTGAAATAAGCACGATAACAGTGGGCAAAGAATTTAATTGTACGATGCCGGCTTATTCATTTACAGTAATCCGGATGAAAACAAAATAAAATAACCAAATGCTTTGCGAGAACGGTTTTAGTGGATTTCCGCTAAAACCGTTCTCTAATTAGGAATTGGACAAAATATCACCTGTTTTTGTTTTTTATCCTCCTGGAAATGAATTCAATTGTCTAATTTTGGCACACAAAAGAAGGTTTTAATCACTAATCTAATAATTAAAAACACACAATGAGAAAACTATTTCTGGGTCTCTTTATGTTGCTCTTTGCAGGATCTTTGCTTGCACAGGAGTTTGTTGTTTCGGGACCAGACAAGCAGCTGAAAGTAAAAGTATTTGTAAAAGCAGGTGTTCCGACCTACGCCGTAACCTACAAGGAGAAACCGATTCTGGAAGATTCCCCGTTGGGGTTGGTCACAAACGTTGGCGACTTTAGCAAGGATATGACCTTGACCGATCACAAAGAGTCTGTCATTGATGAAACTTACGAACAGACCCGTATCAAAACCGGTAAGGTGCATTACCAGGCCAATGAGCTGGTTTGTACATTCACTAATGCCCAAAAGAAGAAAGTTGACGTTACTTTTCGTGTAAGCAACAACGATATCGCTTACCGTTATTCCTTGCCACAGTTCGGTGAAACTGCCCGTTGCATCATTGAGAAAGAGGCTTCCGGATTTAACTTTCCACAGCAAACTACCACATTTATCTGTCCTCAGGCTTCTCCGATGATTGGTTGGATGAAGACAAAACCGAGCTACGAAGAAGAGTATAAAGCCGATGAAGCGATGGGTACTCCGTCACAATATGGCCGCGGATATACTTTCCCCTGTTTGTTCCACGTCGGGGATAACGGATGGGCACTGGTTTCGGAGACCGGAGTGACCAGCGGATATTGTGCATCGCATCTGAGTGATGGTACGAAGGAGGGTTTGTACACTGTTGCATTTCCCGATGCGGGTGAAAACAATGGCGTAGGTGCTGCAAATGCTGCATTTGCTTTGCCGGGCTCAACACCATGGCGTACGATTACCGTGGGTAGCAATCTGAAGCCTATCGTGGAAACCACCGTTCCTTTTGATGTGGTGAAACCGCTTTACCAGCCTTCACAGGAGTACAAATTCGGTCGCTCTACCTGGAGCTGGATTATGTGGCAGGATAATAGCGTTAACTACGATGACCAGGTGAAATACATCGACCTGGCCGCAACGATGGGCTACGAATATTGCCTGATTGACGGTATGTGGGACAAGCAAATCGGTTACGATAAAATCCCTGATCTGGTGAAATATGCCAAAAGCAAAGGTGTGGATATCTTCATCTGGTACAACTCAAACGGTTCCTGGAATGATGCACCACAAGGTCCGAAACAGCGGATGAATACCTCCGTTGCCCGTAAGCAGGAGATGAAGTGGTTGAAGGAGATTGGTGTAAAAGGATTGAAGGTTGACTTCTTTGGTGGAGACAAACAGGAAACCATGAAACTCTATGAGGATATTTTGTCAGATGCAAACGAATATGGTTTAATGATTATTTTCCACGGTTGTACATTACCGCGCGGATGGGAGCGTATGTATCCCAACTATGTGGGTAGCGAAGCTGTACTTGCATCTGAAAATCTGATATTTAACCAGCATTTTGATGATATGGCAGCTTTTAATGCCTGCTTACATCCTTTCATCCGCAACTCTGTCGGTTGTATGGAATTTGGCCCTGTGGTACTCAACAAGAGACTGAACCGCAACAATAATGGTGGTCAGATCCGTAAAACAACGGATATCTTTGAGATTGCAACAGCTGTTTTGTACCAGAATCCGATTCAGAACTTTGCCATTGCGCCAAACAACCTGACCGATGCGCCTGCATTGGCCATTGACTTTATGAAGAAGGTTCCGACTACCTGGGACGAAACGTGTTTCATCGACGGATATCCGGGCAAATACGTTGTTATCGCTCGTCGTCACGGAGCAAAATGGTACGTAGTCGGAGTGAATGCCGGCAAGGAAGCATTGAAACTGAAAGTAGATTTGTCTTTGCTGGCAGGTCTGAAGGTTACCCGTTATTTCGATGATAATAATGCTTCAGCACACATGCAAAGCGAAAGCATCGCGAAATCAGGTAAGACCGAATTGGTTATTCAACCGAATGGCGGGGTGATTATTATTAGTGCGAATCAGAATTGAAAATAAGGACGATGAAAGTGATATTTTACCGGGCAAAAGAATTAAGAGTTCGATATTAGATTAAACTTTCATCGTTCTTTTATTCTTAGTTCTTTCATTCAGTTAGTTGGAAAATGTTTCTATTGGCTGAATGAGCTTTGAAACAATACTTGAATATACTTTGTTGAAGCTTTAATTGAGTTAATTAATTTGTTTGCAAAAAGCAAGAACAGCTTTTGACCAATTACTGATTGAATGTTTGATTCGAAGGAGGCTTTTTAGCTACAAAAAACGGGAAACAAATTTTGTTTCCCGTTTTTTGTAGCTAATATGTTGTTTCAGATTATTACTTAATCAAAAACTGCGAACTGATGGATTCATTCGTGTAAACACGTTTGATAGTTTCACCAATCAAGTCTGCCACTGAAAGAATATTTGCTTTAGGACAACATTTCTTGAATGGAATGCTGTCGGTAAAGATAATTTCAGTCAAAGCAGAGTCCGTTACCCGTTGGCTGGCAGGATCGGACATCACAGCATGGCTGGTTATTGCTCTTACAGAGATAGCTCCGTTTTCTTTCATGATATTTGCCGCTTTGGTGATAGTGCCGGCTGTATCCACCATATCATCCACAACAATTACATTTTTGCCCGAAACATCACCGATGATGGTCATTTGTTCCACTTCGTTTGCTTTCGAACGGGTTTTATGACATAAAACCAAAGGAACACCGAAGTATTTAGAGTATGAGTTTACACGTTTTGAACCACCAACGTCAGGCGACGCAAACACTAAGTTATCAAGATTTAATGATTGGATGTAGGGGATGAAAACGGATGATGCATAAAGGTGATCCACCGGAACATCGAAGAATCCCTGAATCTGATCTGCATGAAGATCCATCGTGATCAGACGGTCAATACCCGCAACGCTCAACAAGTCGGCAATGAGTTTCGCCCCGATTGATACACGTGGCTTATCTTTGCGGTCCTGGCGTGCCCATCCAAAGTAAGGAATAACTGCAACGATTGATTTGGCAGAGGCTCTCTTAGCTGCATCGATCATCAGCAACAGTTCCATCAGGTTGTCTGAATTAGGATAAGTTGATTGGATGAGGAAAACATGTGAGCCACGGATTGATTCTTCGAAAGAAACAGAAAATTCACCGTCTGCAAAATGAGTGATGTTCATTTTTCCAAGTTCACAACCAATGCTTTCACATATTTTTTCAGCTAAATAATGGGAAGTAGTTCCCGAGAAGATCTTGAATAGTGGTGGTGTTTGTGCCATCTCGTTTGAGTAGATATGGGTTTGTTAAATAGTGAGTACAAAAGTATGAATATTTGTCCGCTTTCGGGCAATATTTGGTCTAAAATTGATGTGTAAACTATTATTCTATCAGAAAACACTTCATCATAACCCCTGAAAAGGCCTTTACCGATATCCTAAATGGTACCGAAGAGCTCAATTCCCGTGTAATTGTGTCACCTGTACAAAGGTCGGTGAAATTCAAAGTAGCACCTTCCCTAATGTTAAGGAACTCGAATGCATGCATCGGAATATTGATGGCAATATCCACATCTTTCTGGTCAAAATTTGTCACAATAAGCAACATCTCTTTTTCGTATTTGCGGATGTAGGCGTATTGCTTTTCAGGATTGAAGGTGATATTGTGATAGTTTACATACATCAGGTCATAAAATTCGCCTTTACGAATAGAGGCTTCTTCATTACAAATGACCAAAATGCGGTTGTAAATCTTGCGCAATTCTTGTTGTTCTTTTGATAATGCCGATATATTGCATTTTCCATCATTATACCAACTGCTAACAGTTGTCGGATTCCAGTAATCGAAAATACTAGTTCGTCCATCCCGTCCGCTGAAACCTTCGCAGTCCATCCCTTTTTCTCCCAATTCCTGACCGAAATAGACCATAAACGGTCCCTTATTGATTGTCGAAGAGACAATGAGCGCAGGAACAGCCTTTAATGGATCTCCCAGAAAATACTCAGAAGCAACACGTTGTTCGTCGTGATTTTCCAGAAAGTTGAGCATTTTGTTGTCAATGCCGCCCAATGATTGCCAACATCCGGTAATGGCTGATGCGGGTTTGTATCCTTTGGAGATTTCTTTTAGTGTATCATAAAGACCTACTTTGTCGTAGAGATAATCAAATTTTCCATGACGGATAAAATTATGATATTCAGTTGGATTATAAACTTCGGCAATGAAAATTATCTGATGGAAATGCTCTTTTATCTGTGGAATAACCCATTCCCAGAATGCCACCGGAACCATTTCTGCCATGTCGCAACGGAAGCCATCGACACCTTTAGCGGCCCAAAACATAAGAATATCGCGCATCTTAACCCAGGTATCGGGGGTGGGATGGAAATGGTGATGTCCGAAATCCTGATAATCCACCCCATAGTTTAGTTTTACCGTTTCGTACCAGTCATGAACCGACGGATAGGCATGGAAACAGTCATTTCCGGTTGCTTTTGCCGGTTTTTCCTTATATTTTTCCTTGGGGAACTGCATCGGAAATTGCAGTTTAAGCTCTTCATTATGTATATAATAAAAGTCGTTCTGTGGATCAAAGTTGACCATTGTATCGTCGTTTGCTCCCAAATCGACTACGCCTTTAGGTTTTGCGTCTGATTTATACTGACGGGCAACATGATTCGGAACGAAATCAATGATGACTTTCAGCTCTGCCTTATGAGTCCGTTTAATCAGATTCTCTAGCTCTTTCATGCGGTTGGGTACATCATTGGATAAATCCGGATCTACATCGTAGTAGTCCTTAATGGCATAGGGTGAACCTGCATTTCCTTTTACAATGTTGGGATTATCTTTGGCAATGCCATAAGCTGAATAATCAGTCCGGGTAGCATGTTCTATCACGCCGGTGTACCAGATGTGGGTGCATCCTAACGACCTGATTTCATCCAAGGCTTTAGTTGTGAACGCTGAGAATTTTCCACAACCGTTTTCTACTATAGTTCCGTTGAATTTATTTGTTGTATTTGGGTTTCCAAATAAACGGTTGAAAACCTGATATATAATTACTTTATCTTTCATGTCGCATAAATTATTTCTATTCTAAGAAAATGACTTTGTTTAGCTCCTGACTCTGGAACGCCGCTTCCAGGACACGGATTAACTTTAGATTTTCTATTGCCGGTACAGCCGGATTTCCATTTCTCAGCAGGCAATCAGCGATATTGTCGTAGTAGGTTGTGTAATTGCCGGGGATGGTTTTCTCTTTACGGCGAACAACTTTTCCGTTTATCTCGGTATGTAAGATACCCCAATTGGCTTCAGGTTCTTCTCCCCAATGGGTAGAGCCCGGTATTGAGCCACTTTTTAATGCTTCTTCCTGTGGATCAAGACCGTATTTGACAAAAGAACCCAATGTGCCATGTATAGTATAGCGTGGGGTTTCTTCACGCATCAGGTATCCGGCTGACAGACTTACCTGAATATCCGGATAAATGAGCATGATATGATAATAATCATCCACTTCGGCATTATCTCGCAAAGTGGCAATTCTGGCAAAAACACCTTTGGGCAATCCAAACAGGCAAATAGCCTGATCAATCATGTGTGAGCCCAGATTATAGGTGGTTCCTACATAACGGTTTTTGGCCTCTTTCCATGTATTCGGTGGAATAAAGTTGCGAAAGCGTTGAAAGCTCGAACGGAATTCAACTACACGACCTAAAAGGCCCTGCTCAATAATGCTTTTCACCGTCAGGAAATCTCCGTCCCAACGGCGATTCTGAAAAATAGTAAGCAGCAGACTCTTTTCGTAAGCAAGAGCAATGAGTTCCAGACCTTCCGCTACAGTAAAAACAAATGGTTTTTCAACTACGACATGTTTTCCAGCATTAAGGGCTTGCCTGACAAAGTCATAGTGCGTAGTGTCTGGCGTATTAACAATAACTAGTTCAATTTCTTTATCATTCAGCAGCTCTTCGAATGATTTGTAGATTCGTGTATTGGGATAAAGTCCAGCTGCTTCATTTTTGGAGCGTTCGCAAATAGCTGTAAGTTCAAATTCGGGATGTGCTGCCAAAAGAGGAGCATGGAATACTTTTCCTGACATTCCGAAAGAGGCAATTCCAACTTTTATTTTTTTCATTGTAAGGGTTTTCCTATTGTTGACGTTTCAGAAGCTCGGATAGCGTGGAATGGTAACCAAGCTGAACCAGCTCATTGAGGTATTCCAGGTTAAATATGTTATTAAACTTTCCTTCAGCTGTTTCGATATAAAGGTCACACAATTCTTTATCCGGAATCGTATTTGCTTTAAGCATCATTAAAAAAGAGCGCTCAAGGATTCCGAAAAAGCTGTTTTTGTAGTCCTCTGTCAAATAGGCCGTAACATTTATTCCAAATAAATTCTTACACTCTTCCCGGATAGGTCTGACCGGAAGGTTGCAAAGGACGCCTCCGTCCACATAATTGATATTGTGTATTTTAACCGGTTGGAAAATGATAGGAATGCTACTTGATGCGCAAATAACATCTATCAGTGGGCCGCTTCTGAAAAAAACGCTTTCGGCATGATCGAAGTCTGTTGCACAGACTACCAGAGGGATCTCAAGTTCTTCAAAAGTGCGGGCTTTCAGATACTTTTCCAAGAAGTTTTTTAGTCCTTTAAAAGTCATAAAGCCTCCGCGGGCAAGAGTGAATTCGGCTAGTGAAGTAAATGATTTATCAGAAAATATATCTACGATTTCGTCCGGTGTGTAGCCATCACAATAGAGAGCTCCAATAATAGAGCCGGCACTTGTCCCGGATATAATTTCAGGGAAATGACCATTCTCATTTAGCGCTTTTAAAGCACCTATGTGTGCAAAGCCTTTTGCTCCTCCGCCACTCAATGCCACTCCCAATGTATAATTATGTTTGGAAAAAATCATTGACATTCAACTTAAAGTTTTCGTTTCTGATATATACGAGTCGGCAAGATAAGAAAAAATTCCTCTCCGGATAATTTAACGGGGAGAAATATGCAAAAGACGCTTAGCTTTTCCAAAAGGAATAACTAAGCGTCTTTGATATTGAGATTCAAAAATTAAGCTCCCTGAGTCGCTACGTTTTTGTCCACTTTTTTTATCAATCCCTGAAGAACAGCCCCCGGACCTACTTCTGTAAAGTCGTTTGCACCGTCAGCAATCATATTGATAACAGATTGAGTCCAACGTACCGGAGCTGTCAACTGTGCAATCAGATTTTCTTTGATAACTGCAGGTTCTGTTTCCGGTTTTGCATTTACGTTTTGGTAAACCGGACAGATTGGTTTGTGGAATTCAGTCGCGTTGATAGCTTCAGCAAGTTCTGCGCGTGCAGGCTCCATTACCGGAGAGTGGAAAGCACCACCTACTTTCAGTTTCAGTGCACGTTTAGCTCCGGCTGCAAGCAGTTGCTCACAAGCAGTGTCAATGCCGCTTTCAGTACCTGAAATTACGATTTGCCCCGGACAGTTATAGTTTGCAGGCACAACTACATCGTCGATTCCGGCACAGATTTCTTCTACTTTTTCGTCTGAAAGGTTCAATACCGCAGCCATAGTTGAAGGAGTCGCTTCGCAAGCTTTTTGCATGGCCATAGCACGTGCGTAAACCAGTTTCAGTCCGTCTTCGAAAGACAATGCTCCGGCAGCAACCAGTGCGGAAAATTCACCTAAAGAGTGTCCGGCAACCATTTCGGGAGCGAATTTTTCACCCATAGTTTTTGCCAAAATCACAGAGTGCAGAAAGATGGCAGGCTGAGTTACTTTAGTTTGACGAAGATCTTCATCAGTACCAGCAAACATCAGGTCAGTGATGCGGAACCCTAAAATTTCGTTCGCTTTTTCGAACATCTCTTTAGCCAGGGCAGAGTTTTCGTACAAATCTTTGCCCATTCCTACAAACTGGGCGCCTTGTCCCGGGAATACAAATGCTTTCATTTTAGTTGTATGATTTTTAAACGAATATATTCGGAAGGACTCTCTTGCTTTTCGATTGTTTGTGGCTGTCGAAACAGACGTTCTTCCGGTTTGTTTCAGTTCTTGTTTTCAAAATTACGGCCGCAAAATTAGCAAAATAATCGCTAACCCGTTCAAACATTGCCTATTTTGGTTTATATTTGCGTGAAATCGCAATCAGCGATTGATATAAAAGATAATCATTTTTCTTTCATCCTATAAATATTTTGACCATGAACCATTTACTTCTTTTCAATCTGGGTACGCCAGAAGTTGTCGTGATAGCAGTGTTAGTTCTCCTCTTATTTGGTGGTAAAAAAATTCCCGAACTGATGAAAGGGTTGGGAAAAGGCGTAAAAAGTTTTAAAGAGGGAATGAATGAGGTGGAGAAAGAGATTAAAGGGGAAAACGATAAAGAGAAAAAAGATCAGGAATGAAAGCTGTTTCTGCTGAAGAAATGACATTCTGGGATCACCTTGATGATCTGAGAAAGCGGGTATTTTATTCTTTGATTTTCGTAGGTATTGCGTCTATTCTTTTATTTATCTATATTCCTGATTTGTTTGACCGGATTATATTGGCGCCTTGTCATTCTGATTTCATTTTCTACCGTTGGTTGGCTACTCTGAGTCATGTTGTTCCGATGATGCCGGATTTTTTTCTCGCGCGGTTTGATGTAAATCTGATTAATGTAAATCTGGCCACTCAGTTTATGACTCACATGTCGCTCTCCTTTTGGCTGGCGGTAGTGTTGAGTTTTCCTTTTATTATATATCAGATTTGGCTCTTTGTCCGTCCGGGATTGTACGTGCATGAACGCAAGAATATCGGCTGGGCATTTCTCTTTGGAAACTTCATGTTTTTTCTCGGTGTCGTCGTAAGTTATTTCTTGGTTTTTCCATTGACCTTACGGTTTTTGGCAACCTACGAGTTGAGCCGGGAAGTGAAAAATTTTATTTCCCTGGATTCCTATATTGACAATTTTACAATGATGTGTTTTGTCATGGGGATTGTTTTTGAATTACCGTTGCTGGCTATGTTATTATCGAAGTTGGGGATTCTTAACCGTGCATTCTTTCACAAATTTCGGAAGCACGCTTTGGTCGTGATTATGATTTTAGCTGCTGTAATTACACCTACAGGAGATCCATTTACACTTATGGTCGTATTTCTACCCATTTATCTTTTATGGGAGCTGAGTGCCCTGCTGGTAAAGCCTGCACCGAAAGATATGTCATAATTTATTGGTAATTTTGTTCCCGGAATATTTGAAACAGTATATCAAACTATGAAGAAAACCCTTGTCGATTTGTTTGAAGAGGCGGTGCAACAACATGCGCAACGTCCTTTTTTGTATGAAAAAACCGATAAGAAATATATAGAAACCACTTATGCCCAGACTCATGATCTGGTTTACCGAATGGGTGCCGGACTAAAGGCATTAGGTGTAGAAAAAAACGATAGAATAGCCTTGCTATCGGAAGGTAAAGGTTCCTGGATTATCAGCGAATTGGCGATGTTTTATGCCGGAGCGATTAATGTGCCTTTGTCCGTAAAACTGGAGGAGACTAATGATTTACTTTTCCGAATTGAGCACTCCGATGCGAAATATGTGATTGTTTCCGGGCAACAATTGCCAAAAATCCGAGCTATTAAGGATAAAATTCAGGCAGTGACGCAAATCGTTGTTCTGGATCATTTGGAAAAATACGAAGAGCGTGAGATGGCGCTTGCTGAGATTTACCGTTTGGGTAAAGTGTATTTTGAAACTCATTCAAAAGAAGAGTTTTTGCAAACGGCAAATGCCTTGCAGAATGATGATTACGCTACGATCACTTATACATCAGGTACTACCGCAGAACCAAAAGGTGTAATTTTGACTCATCGAAACTACACAGCTAATGTTGAGCAGTCGTTGTCTTTGCTTTCTATACCCCCGGGTTGGATAAATCTGATTATTCTACCTCTGGATCACTGCTTTGCCCACGTGGTCGGATTCTATATTTTCATGAAATGCGGAGGTGTTGTTGCATTTGTGCAAACCGGTAAAACACCTTTAGAAACGCTGAAAAACATACCTTTGAATATAAAGGAGGTAAAACCTCATCTTTTATTGAGTGTGCCAGCATTAGCCAAAAACTTCAAGAAGAATATTGAAAATGGTATTAAGGCAAAAGGCGGATTTACAGTAGGATTATTTAATCTGGCTCTTAAAACGGCGATCGCATACAATCAGGATGGTTGGAATAAAGGTGCCGGTTGGCGTATTGTCCTGAAGCCGTTCGTTTCTTTGTTTGACAAAATATTATTTTCTAAAATACGGGATAACTTTGGCGGAAACCTGCAATTCTTTGTAGGTGGAGGCGCATTGCTCGATAAAGATTTGCAACAATTCTATTACGCTCTGGGTATTCCAATGTTTCAGGGTTACGGACTGTCAGAAGCTACACCGGTAATTTCATCCAACGGACCGGTGAATCACAAATTTGGTTCATCCGGAGTGCTGGTTCAACCACTGGATATTAAGATTCTGGATAACGAAGGGAAAGAACTTCCACTCGGAGAAAAAGGCGAAATTGTTGTTCGTGGTGAAAATGTTATGGCCGGTTACTGGAAAAATCCGGCATCTTCGGCAGAAACAGTTCGTGAAGGTTGGTTATACACCGGTGATATGGGCTATATGGGCGAAGACGGCTATCTCTATGTGATGGGACGATTCAAGAGCTTACTGATTGGTAGCGATGGCGAGAAATACAGTCCCGAAGGTATTGAAGAGGCGATGGTTTCGCTTTCGCCGGCGATTGACCAGATCATGCTTTACAATAATCAGAATCCCTACACAGTCGCATTGATTGTTCCGAACAAAGAGTATTTGAAAAAACATATTCATCATCACCATGATTGGAATAGTGAAAAAAGTAGGGAAGAGGCAGTTCTGTTAATCAAACATGCTATTGATCAGTTTAAGGGAAAAGGACATCATGCCGGAATGTTTCCGGAACGTTGGTTGCCATCTACCTTTGCTATTCTGCCAGAGCCATTTACCGAGCAAAACCGCATGGTCAACAGTACCATGAAGATGGTTCGTGGGAAAATAGAGGAGGCATATGCCGCAGAATTGAATTATCTTTACACCGCGGAAGCCAAGAATCTGGCGAATCCGATGAACTGTAAGAATGTTTTTTGAGCGTTTGTTTAGATTAACATCAATGGAATATTTATTCAAAAGAATAGCCGTAAAAATCGGCAGTAACGTATTGACCCGCAAAGATGGAACGCTGGACGTAACCCGCATGTCTGCGTTGGTAGACCAGATTGCTGAACTTCACCACAATGGGGTAGAGGTGGTTTTGGTATCATCGGGAGCTGTGGCTTCCGGGCGCAGCGAGCTCAACGTAGATAAGAAACTCGATGCAGTTTCTGCCCGCCAGCTTTTCTCTGCTGTCGGACAAGCGAAACTGATTAATCGTTATTACGAAATGTTTCGCGATCACGGAATCGCCTGCGGGCAGGTGTTGACAACCAAGGATAGCCTTTCCACCCGTGTGCAATACCTCAATCAGAAAAACTGTATGTCCGTGATGCTGGAGAATCGTGTAATTCCAATTGTGAATGAGAATGATACGATTTCGGTGACGGAACTGATGTTTACCGATAATGATGAATTGTCAGGAATGGTCGCGACCATGATGGGGGCCGAAGCTCTGGTGATTCTGAGTAATATAGACGGAATTTACAACGGAAATCCGGCAGATCCGGAATCGGAAGTTATCCGCGAGATATTCAGTGCAAAACAGGATTTGTCCCAATATATACAAACACAGAAGTCTTCTTTTGGTCGTGGTGGAATGTTGACTAAATGTAACATTGCCCGTAAAGTAGCAGATGAAGGTATAACCGTGATGATTGCCAACGGAAAGAAAGATGGTATTTTGCCTGCATTATTAAGTGATAACGAGACGCTTTGCACCCGTTTCATTCCCGCTGAGAAACCGGTTTCTAATGTGAAAAAATGGATTGCCCATTCCGATGGATTTGCCAAGGGTGAAATTCACATCAATCAGGGAGCATACGACGCTATGTTGCAACCCAATGCGGTCAGTTTGTTACCTGTAGGTGTGGTGAAAATTGAAGGTGATTTTGAGAAAGATGACATCGTGAAGATTTTCAATCCTGATGGTGAACAGATTGGTGTTGGCCGCATTTCTGCGGACAGTGATAAGGCACGCGAATTAATCGGGCAGCAAGGCGCAAAACCTCTGATTCATTACGATTATCTCTATTTGGATTAATCCGGGCTTATTGTATTTTCTAAGATAATAATGAAATGGCAGAACAACTGAATATTCCTCATACCGGAGTTAAAAAGGATATTTATGAGGCAATTTTACCCCAGATTGAAGCATTAGTCAGTGGTGAAAAAGATTTAATTGCAAACATGGCTAATGTGTCGGCTGTGCTGAAGGAGGCCTTTCATTTTTTATGGGTTGGTTTTTATCTGGTAAAAGAAGAACAGTTGGTTTTAGGCCCGTTTCAGGGACCAGTAGCCTGTACGCGGATACAATATGGTCGGGGTGTTTGTGGAACGGCCTGGAAGCAACAGGCGGCGATTGTTGTACCTGATGTCGATGCTTTTCCCGGTCACATTGCCTGTAGCTCCCGTTCCCGCTCTGAAATAGTAATCCCAATGATTGCTGACAATAAGGTTTTTGCTGTGCTTGATATTGATAGTGAATTGCTAAACCGGTTTGATAAGGAAGATCTGAATTATCTTACTCAGATTTGCAATATGATCAACTAAAGAATTACGGAAAAAATTCTTTATAAAATGAGACGGACTGTGTTTGGTGTCTCTTTTTTTTCTACTTTTGCAGAATAAATGTACGATTTACACTTATATACTAATACACAATGAGTCAACTTAATGTATTAAACAGAGCAGCTGATAATATTCGTATTTTAGCTGCTGCTATGGTTGAGAAAGCAAAGTCAGGTCACCCGGGTGGTGCCATGGGTGGTGCAGACTTTGTAAACATTCTTTACTCTGAGTTTTTAACCTACGATCCAAAAGATCCTGAATGGATCAATCGTGACCGTTTCTTCCTAGATCCGGGTCACATGTCGCCAATGCTCTACGCTATTTTGAGCTTGACCGGCAAATTTACCATGGAAGAGTGTAGCAACTTCCGTCAGTGGGATAGCCCGACTCCGGGACACCCAGAGGTAGATGTTATGCGTGGTATTGAAAATACATCAGGTCCTCTTGGTCAGGGTCACGTAATGGCTGTGGGAGCTGCAATCGCTGAACGTTTCCTTTGTGCACGTTTCGGTGAGTGGATGAGCCACAAAACTTACGCGTTTATCTCTGACGGTGGTGTTCAGGAAGAAATTTCTCAGGGTGCTGGCCGTTTGGCTGGTCACTTGGGATTGCACAACCTGATCATGTTCTACGATAGCAACGATATTCAGTTGTCAACCGAAACATGGGCTGTAACCAAAGAAGATACTGCAAAAAAATACGAGGCGTGGGGCTGGAACGTATTGACTATCGATGGTAACAGTGCAGAAGCCATCCGCGGTGCTTTGACAATGGCTCATGCTGAAACAGAACGTCCTACCTTGATTATTGGTAAAACCATCATGGGTAAAGGTGCAGTTACTGAGTCTGGCGAAAGCTATGAGCGCAAATGTGCTACTCACGGTATGCCTCTGGGTGAAGCTGGTGCTTCTTTCGAAAAATCAATCGAAAACCTTGGTGGTGATCCTAAAAACCCATTCGTAATCTTCCCTGAAGTTGCTGATTTGTATGCTAAGCGTGCTGCTGAGCTTGAAAAAATCGCTGCTGAGAAAAAAGCAGAACAAGCTGCATGGGAAGCTGCTAATCCTGAATTGGCAGCTAAGCTGAAAAAATTCTTCTCTAAAGAAGCTCCAGCTGTTGATTACGCTAAAATTGCTCAGAAAGCTGATCAGGCTACACGTGCTGCTTCGGCTACTGTATTGGGCGTATTTGCTAAAGAGGTAGAAAACATGATTGTTTCTTCTGCTGACCTGGCTAACTCTGACAAAACAGACGGCTTCCTTAAAAATACTACTTTCTTCAAAAACAACGACTTCTCAGGTGCATTTCTGCAAGCTGGTGTTTGTGAGCTGACTATGGCTGCAATCATGAATGGTATTGCATTGCACGGCGGTGTAGTTTGTGCTTGTGGTACATTTTTCGTATTCTCTGACTACATGAAACCAGCTGTTCGTATGGCTGCTTTGATGCAATTGCCGGTTAAATATATCTGGACACACGATGCATTTCGTGTAGGTGAAGACGGTCCTACCCACCAGCCGATTGAGCAGGAAGCTCAGATCCGCCTGATGGAGCAACTGAAAAACCACCACGGCAAAAACAGTGCTTTGGTTCTTCGTCCTGCTGACGTTGAAGAGTGTACTGTAGCATGGAAAATGGCTATGGAGAACGTAGAAACTCCAACAGCTTTGATCCTGTCTCGTCAGAATATCAAAAACCTTCCTGCAGTAAGCGGAAATCGCTATGAAGAAGCTTTGCAGGCAGCTAAAGGTGCTTACATCGTTACTAAAGACGAAAAACCTGAAGTTGTATTGGTTGCTAACGGTTCAGAAGTTGCTTCTTTGGTTGCCGGAGCTGAATTGCTGAAAGAACGCAAAGGTATTCAGGTACAAATCGTTTCTGCTCCGTCTGAAGGTTTGTTCTTCAACCAGTCAAAAGAATACCAGGAAGAAGTTATTCCTTCTAACTTGCCTGTATTTGGTCTGACAGCCGGTCTTCCTTCTTCAATGTATCGTTTGGTAGGTAAAAACGGTATCGTTTGGGGCTTGGATCACTTCGGTTACTCTGCACCTTTCAAAGTGTTGGATGAAAAATTCGGTTTCACAGCTGAAAACGTATTCAACCAGGTTTCTGCTTTGCTGAATAAGTAATTAGCATAAATTCAAATCATACAAATCCCCGTTGGCTATTGCTGGCGGGGATTTTTTTGCTCTTTTCGCAGTAAAATAGAGCTCTTTCTCGAAAGTAGAATCAGTGTGTTGTATATCCGGAAATATTTCCATATTAATTATTTTTATTTTATCGTTTTTGTGCAAAACGGAAAATAAACTCCCTCTTAAGCTTCCCTTTTTTCGATTTCTTAAAGTCAATTTCCGCAGATTGCAGTCAAATTGCACACTTTTTACTTGGTGTGTGCAATTTATATTAGTTGTAAATAGTGGTTTGTATGTGTTTGTATATTAGGTGGGTGTCCGTTGTGTGTCTTTTTGTAAACCAATTTTTCTCCTGAAATAGACCAATTTTTCTACAAAAAATATTCGCGGAAAATATTGTCATGAATTTTTTTTGTTGCAGATTTGCAATGTCAGCATGACAAAATGCGATTTAAAATGCAATCTTGAGTTGACAAAAGCAAAACTAATTATCAGATTCACTGCTCATTAATCCAAAAAGTGTGCAGCGGAAATAGTGAGAAGTCGGATTTTAAGCTTCAACTAAGACTGAAAAACCTAAGATTTAAGATTTATATGGAAAAACACCAGGATGCGATTCAGGAATTGCAGCAACACACAGGCGTGAATGTGAACCGTTGTTACCAATGTGGTAAATGTACTGCAGGATGCCAGCTTGCAGATGAGATGGATTTTTCCCCTAGTTTATTGATGCACATGTTGCAGACCAGAGACGAGGAGTTGTTTCAACAGCTTTTGCATTCGAAGTCAATATGGCTGTGTGTAACTTGTGAGAACTGTGTTTCTCGTTGTCCGATGCAGATTAATATTCCGGAAATCATGGATTATTTACGCGAATTATCAGCAAAAGAACACAAAGTAAATATTGAGTCTCGCAATATTGTAGCTTTTCATCGGGCATTTCTAGATTCAATTAAGTTTACGGGACGTCTTTTCGAGATCGGTTTGATTGCAGGTTATAAAGCTCGTACATTCCGTTTGACCCAAGATGTGGAATTGGCTCCCAAGATGTATTCAAGAGGGAAATTACCGTTAATGCCCGAAATGATTAAAGATAAGAAGGGTGTTGCCAATCTCTTTTCTAGAACCCTTGCTAAGTAATAAATAAAAGCCTGACAAAACTACAAGTTATCTGATTACCATCAAATTATGAAGAAAGTTGGATTTTACCCCGGTTGTTCGCTGAAGGGTTCTGCTTCGGAGTATAATGCTTCCGTACTGGCTCTGGCGAAAGCGTTCGACCTAGAATTGACCGAAATTTCGGATTGGAATTGTTGCGGAGCCACTGCTGCACATAGCATGAATAAAGAACTTGCGTTGTCTCTTTCAGCCCGTATTCTTGCATTGGCAGAAAAAGACGGAATGAAAGAAATTGTCGTTCCATGTGCAGCCTGTTATAATCGTCTTTCTGTAGTTCAGCATCAACTGAATAACGATGCTGCGTTGAAAGAACGCATTAGTGATATGATAAAAATGCCTATCAGTGGCAATTTGCAAATTCTGAATGTCATGCAGATGATAGACAAGTTTGTCGTAGAACGTCTTGAGGAAAAAGTAACTTCCGCATTTACCAAAAAGGTAGCTTGCTATTACGGCTGTCTGCTGGTTCGTCCTCATGATATTCTGAAATTCGACCGTGTGGAGGACCCACAATCCATGGATATCCTGATGAAAAAGGCAGGTGCAGAGACGATTGACTGGGCTTATAAAACCGAATGTTGCGGTGCCGGTTTCTCTGTTTCAAGAACCGATATCGTAGCGAAACTTTCCGGAAATATCGTGAAGGATGCAGCAGACCGTGGCGCAGAAGCGATTATTGTGGCTTGTCCGATGTGCCAGTCGAACCTCGATATGCGCCGTCCGCAAATCAATGAATACCTGAAAGCGAAAATTAATATTCCTGTGCTTTATATCACGCAGGCGATTGGTCTGGCAGTCGGACTGAGCGCTGAAGAAGTAGGTCTGAAAAAGCACTTTGTTCCCGCTGAATTTGCCTGATAAGGGCTCATCTTCAAATTTTCAAATCCTCAAATTATCATCATGTCGAAAATAGGAGTATTTATTTGCCATTGCGGTGAAAACATCAGCGCTACAGTAGATTGTGAAAAGGTGGCCGAAGCCGCATCAAAAATTGATGGGGTAGAGGTTTCGACCGACTACAAATATATGTGTTCCGACCCGGGACAGACTTTGATTAAAAATGCAATTAAGGAAAAAGGGTTGACCGGTGTGGTTGTTGGAGCCTGTTCTCCGCGCATGCACGAGCCAACTTTCCGCAAAGCCTGTGCCGAAGCGGGATTGAACCCTTACCTCTGTGAAATGTCAAACCTTCGCGAACATTGTTCATGGGTTCATGAGAAAAGCGAAGAGACTACAGATAAGGCAATTGACCTCGTCCGTATGTTGGTGGAGAAGGTTAAGAAGAACAAACCTTTGAATCCCATCAAAGTGCCTATCACCAAAAAAGCCCTCGTGATTGGTGGTGGTATTGCAGGTATCCAGGCTGCGCTTGATATTGCCAATGCGGGTCAGCAGGTAATTATGGTGGAAAAAGAACCTTCCATCGGCGGTCACATGTCGCAGTTGTCCGAGACTTTTCCTACTCTTGACTGTTCGCAGTGTATCCTTACTCCGCGTATGGTGGAGGTGGCTCAACACCCGAATATCAAGCTTTATACTTATGCCGAATTGGAGCATCTGGAGGGCTTTATCGGAAACTTCAAAGCAACCATTCGCCTGAAAGCTAAGAGTGTAGACCCGAAACTCTGTACCGGTTGCGGAATGTGTACGACCAAATGTCCGAGCAAGAAGATTCCGAGCGAGTTCAATGAAGGTCTGGGTATGCGCACTGCTATCTACACGCCATTCCCTCAGGCAGTTCCCAATAAGCCGGTGATTGACCGCGCTAACTGTACTTACTATCAGAAAGGCAAATGTAAAGTTTGCCAGAAAATATGTCCGACCGGTGCGATTGAATATGATAAACCCGACGAATTCATCACCGAAGAAATCGGTGCGGTAGTCGTGGCAACCGGATTCAACGTGTTGAAAACCGATTTCTTCCCCGAATATGGTTATGGAAAATACGCTGATGTAATCACCGGATTGCAGTTTGAGCGTCTGGCTTCTGCATCAGGTCCAACACTGGGTGAAATCCGTCGTCCGTCGGATGGTAAAATCCCGCAGAAGATTGTATTTATCGCTTGTTCCGGCTCGCGTGACCCGGCAAAAGGCATTCCATATTGCTCGAAAATCTGCTGTATGTACACCGCTAAACATGCAATGCTGTATCAGCACAAGGTTCACCACGGCGAGTCGTATGTCTTCTACATGGACATTCGCGCAGCGGGAAAAAATTATGACGAATTTGTACGCCGTGCCATTGAAGATGATGGTGTAAACTACATCCGCGGCCGTGTAGCCCGTATTTACGAGAAAGACGGCAAGCTGATTGTAAAAGGAGCAGATACGCTCCTTGGCGCAAAACCGGTTGAAATCGAAGCCGACATGGTGGTACTTGCCACTGCCGGTGTATCAAATCCGGGTGCGGAAGAGTTAGCTCAACGTCTGCACGTATCTTACGATTCTTACAAGTTCTTTGCCGAAGCTCACCCGAAACTCAAACCGGTGGAAACCAACACGGCAGGTATTTTCCTATGTGGTGCCTGTCAGGCTCCGAAGGATATTCCCGAAACGGTGGGGATGGCATCCGGTGCGGCAGCAAAAGTTATCGGTCTGTTCTCCAACAGTGAACTGACCCGCGAACCGGTAGTTGCTGTTGTAAACCGATCAGCGCCTCCGGTATTCTCTACCTGTGTGGGCTGCTTTATGTGCGAAACGGCTTGTCCGTACAATGCCATCGAGCACGAAGAGATTAAAGGTCGAAACGGTCAGGTCATCAAAACTGTAGCCAAAGTAAACCCGGGCCTTTGTCAGGGATGCGGTACCTGTGTTGCCTTCTGTCGTTCCAAATCCATTGACATTCAGGGATTCTCTAACGAGCAGATGTTTGCCGAAGTAATGGCATTGTTGAATGACTAAAGAGACCACCTGAGAGTCGGAATAGTAAATTGTAAATGAATAAATTGTAAATTAAAATATGTCAGAATTTGAACCGAAAATCGTAGCCTTCGTCTGCAACTGGTGTACCTATGCCGGCGCCGATTTGACGGGAACCAGCCGGATTAAATATGCTTCGAATGTGAAGATTGTCCGCTTCCCGTGTACCGGTCGTATTGACTTCATGTTGCTGCTGAAAGCCTTTTCAGAAGGCGCTGACGGCATCATTGTATCGGGATGCCACCCCAACGACTGTCACTATACATCGGGTAATTTCCATGCCCGTCGCCGCTGGTTGATTTTCCGCAGCCTGCTCAACTTCCTCGGTATTGATGTTAACCGTATCCAGTATTCGTGGGTGTCGGCTGCCGAAGGTGCCAAATGGGCAGAAGTGGTCAACACAACCGTGACCAAAGTTCGTGAGTTAGGTCCTTACACCGAATACCGAAAAGCCGCTGATTATGTGGAACAACAAGAAAGGGAGGTTTTCAATGGTTGATACAATGATGGCAGAAAAAACAACTGCCGTGAAAAATACATTTTCAAGTGAACTGAGCCAAAAAGTCGCTTCCATGCTGGAATCTGGTGAGGTGCAACTGGTGATTGGCTACGAGGAGGGCACCAAACGTCCGCGTCCGTGCTTTATCTCGGATGCTGCGGATGCCGGAAAATTGATTTTTGACGAACGTTGTACCGGAAACCTTACCGTTTACCTGACTAAAAAAGAGTTGATTGGCGATAGCAAGGTTGTAGTGACTGCGTCCTATTTTGCATTACGCAGCATTCTCCGTTTATTGACAGAGAATCAGGTGAATCTGGAGAAACTGGTGGTGCTGACTGTCTCTGCTGAAGGCCACTTGATTCAGTTTGAAACGACAGATGATATTGCCGCTTTCATCAAGAGTGCGCCGGTTCCTGCCCGTGAAGACGACCAGGTATTGATGCAAAAACTGGAAGCGATGAGCCGCGAAGAGCGTTGGGAATTCTGGTCCGAAGAGCTTTCCAAATGCTTCAAATGCTACGCCTGCCGTGCGGCCTGTCCGATGTGCTATTGTACAAAATGTGTTGTCGAAGAGAACCGTCCGCAATGGATTCAGCCCTGGGCGAGCACATTGGCCAATATCGAATGGCACATCAACCGCGCCATGCACATGACTGGCCGCTGCTCTGACTGTGGAGCTTGTGGCTCGGCTTGTCCGCTGGGATTGCCGGTACATTTACTTTCGAAGAAGATTACGGAAGAGGTGGAAACGAGCTTCGGCATGAATCTGAATGATACCTTGCAGGGCGGAAATGCGCTTTCGACTTTCAAACCAGAAGATAAAGAAACGTTTATAAAATAAGAAAATGGAGAAGCGTTTTATCAGTCAACCTTCGCTCGTGCGTTGGTTAGACAAACTCAATAGCGAGGGAAAACACATCTATGCACCGGTGAAAAAGGGTGGTGAAAGAGTTGATTTCGGTCGTATCTCATCGGTTGACCAAGTCTCTTTTGACCATGTTCAGACGACTCAGTCAGCCAAGTCCGTAGCATTCCCCCGTACTGAGGTTTTATTTTCCTACCAAAAAGAAAAAGGAAAAGTACAGCTCGATAATTTTGACCCGGAGAAGATGCCATCGACTGTTGTTTTCGGTCTGCATCCGTGCGATGCGGCGGCGTTCAATCCGCTGACGGCCATCTTCAGTTGGAACAGCCGTGATGAACTTTACGATGCACGTCTGGAGCGTACTTTCATCGTCACGTTCAGTTGTACAAAGGCGGATGAGTCTTGTTTTTGTACTTCGGTAAATGGTGGCCCGGGAAATACTACCGGAAGTGACATTCAGCTTACTCCGGTCAAAGAAGGTTTCCTCGTGGAAATTCTGACCGAAAAAGGAATAGCTTTGGTGAAAGCCAATGAAGATTGTTTCGAAGCCGACCGTGGTGAGGTGAAAGAGGATTATCTGGCTAAATTGCCGTTGAAGTTTGATGTGAAAGCCGTACAGGAACGCCTGAATACCGCATTTGACAGCCCGATCTGGAAGAAACAGTCGCAGCGTTGTCTAGGTTGCGGGGCATGTGCTTTCGTTTGTCCTACCTGTGCCTGCTTCGATATTCAGGAAGATGCGCACGGAGCTAAAGGTAAACGCCTGCGTTGCTGGGACTCTTGCGGTTTCGCGCTGTTTACGCTGCATACTTCCGGACACAATCCCCGCGAAGTGCAGGCCCAGCGCTGGCGTCAACGTCTGTTGCACAAATTCTCTTATATGCCTGAGCGTCTTTCTGTTCGCGGCTGTACAGGTTGCGGTCGTTGCTCACGCGCTTGTCCGGTGGATATGAATATCTCGGAACACTTAGGCTCTATCTAAATCGCAGATGTTGAACCCCTTCAGGGTTCTGTCCCAATGAAATCTATTTTCCACGGGTTTTACCCGTGGTTATTGAAGTTCAATCCTTTCAGGATTTCTCCAAAACCACGAAGTGGTTTAATCTGAATAACCCCGGGTATAGCCCGGGGAGTCACAAAAACGGTAAAAACCGAACCCTGAAGGGGTTCAACAGCATCTCAATAAAGTATTGAATTATGGAAAACACTCAGTTAGTAGAAACTCCACATACCCATACTCATCAGGACAATATCTATCTTCCGTACCTGATGACCATTGATAAAGTAACGCAGGAAGCTCCCGGCGTGAAGACCTTCCGCCTGAAGTTTCAGGATGAAGCGGAAGCCGAGCGTTTCGACTTCAAAGCCGGACAGTTTGGCGAATATTCAGCGTTCGGGGAAGGGGAGAGCACCTTCTGTATCGCGTCGTCACCTACCCGCAAAGGCTATATCGAATGTACATTCCGTGAAGCCGGTAAGGTGACTTCATCGCTCGCAAAGCTGGAAGAAGGTGATACAATGGGCTTTCGTGGCCCTTACGGAAATACCTTTCCCCTTGACCAGTGGAAGGGTAAAAACCTCCTCTTTATCGCCGGTGGTATCGCGTTACCTCCTATGCGTTGCGTGATCTGGAACGCGCTCGATACCCGCGAAAACTTCAAAGACGTATCCATCCTCTACGGTGCCCGTTCGGTGAATGACCTGGTGTATAAGCACGAACTGGAAGAGTGGCACGACCGTGAAGATGTCAATCTGGTAACGACCGTTGACCCGGGTGGCGAGACGCCTGACTGGAAAGGGGAGGTGGGTTTTGTTCCTTCTATACTTGAAAAAATGAATCCATCCAGCGAGAATACCATCGCTATCGTGTGTGGCCCTCCCGTGATGATTAAATTTACTTTCCCGGTTTTGTATAAGCTGGGATTTACGCCTGATAATATCTACACGACGCTCGAAAACCGTATGAAGTGCGGTGTCGGCAAATGTGGTCACTGTTATGTGGGCAAAGTCTGCATCTGTAAGGACGGTCCGGTGTTTACCGGTGCCGAGCTCGAAAAGATGCCGGCGGAATATTGATTGATAAGTGCGAAGAGGCAATCCTGGTGTGTGGGGATTGCCTCTTTTGTTTTTGATAAGGCTGAAAGCTTTTCTGGTTTTAAAACTGACAGTTTAAGTTTCAGTCTGTACCTTGAACTAGCTGCTGACTGTGAAAACTAGACTTGGAGTATTGGGCGAGCGCTTTTAATCTGGATAAATATTTTGACACTTATTGATTATAGCTTCAAATTTAGCTGCAGTTCTCCAACTAAAGTTTAGTTTTTCTGAGGCTTGGAATTCAGCTTGTCGTATCATATCTCCGTATTCTTTTTTCATATCAAAGCATTTGAAATATTCTCTATTGGAAATGAAAGATGTGAATTCCTTTGGTTTGATTTTTCCATTCTCTATCAAATTCTCGTTTATATATTTCTTGACATTCGGATGATTGAAGATTATTTCTTTTAAGCTCTTATTATGTTCTAAAGAAAATTCGTTCCATTTTTTATTATATTCATCAGTCCACTTTACCAAATAGACACATTCATCAAAGTCTGAATGTTTTATATAAGAATCTTCTACTGTGCTTCCATGCCAAGTATGAACTTTTATATCAAATAGTTCCGAAAGACTTTTTGAAAAGTTATCTGTGTTTTTATCTGATAAATCAAAAACTTCATCTCTGAAATATATATTTAATAAGAATAATGCAGCCATAGCACGAAGTAGGTGCTTGATATTGCCTTTAGAAAGATTTGCTGTACGATGGTGTTTAACGGCTTGATATGCCCTTTTCCAGTCAGCACCGCTAGTTCCTCTTTTATTTGCTTTGTTAAGGGGAGTTAATACTTTATTTTCATAATTCTTAAAATAGAAATTTGGGGATGTAACCAAAACTTGTTTTTTACTGAGAAGCCATTTGCGTTCTAATAATTCAATACAATCCGTGTCAAAAAATAAGTCTTTATCAGAAGGTTCTATTCCTCCAATAATGAAATATAGTTCTTTTGCTATTGCCTCGATTTCAACAGAACATCTGATTAGTAACTCTGAAAGCTTAACTGAATAAATTAAAATCTGAGTATCATCAAAATGAACCTGATTAGATAATTCGATAATTTCTCGCTCGAGATTTTTGTAAACGGGCCAATATAAATTCATAATAGTATTCCAGTTTTATATTAGAAAGTTGTGAGATGTTTCAATCGATAAATTTGACATACCATGAAAAGAGAAAAAGGGACGATCCCTCACAACCGTCCCCATTCCCAAATCTCATTGAGCCGCAGCACCCGTATCATCTTTCGAATGACTACCTTCGGCATTCACCCGTTTGAGTAATTCAGTAACGGTATATTCCTTCAGCTTCAGGTCGTCCACGCCGCGGAAGAGCGAGCGGGCCGTGGTGAAGACTGTTGAGAGCATATCCCACAGCTCGTTGTAATCCTTGATGTTGGAGGCAGTGGCGTTGTTGCGCTCGTTGATCATGCTGTTTTGTTGGGTGTTGAGCTGGTCGATCTCTGTTACGGCAGCCGAAAGAGAGTCGATAAACTCCTGTTTCAGCCCTTTTGCCAAGAGAATCGTTTTGTTGCGGTTGATGTTTTTCAGTATCGTCTGCATGGAGGCAATGACACCTTCGTCGTTACCCTTGCTGATGGCATCGCGCACCGCTTTTATACCGAAGCTTTCTGCCGGGATGTCCATCGCGCTTCCGGCCAGATTGAGGTATCCTTCGAGCTTATTAAGCTGGGGGCGGAGGGCTTTTTCCTTATCAAGGAGTTGAGTGGTAAGGGCTTTCAATAGTTTGGTTGTGATACCCGAGCTTTCCAGTTCCATACAATAGTTTCGTTTCGTGCTGAGCTGGGTAATAAACTCTTCGCTAAACTCCGGCGAATATTCCCTGAAGAGCACCAGATCCCTGATCAGACTCTCTTTGACAAAACCGGCAATGGCCGGAACTTCTTCTGTTTTACAATGAAAATTAACTTGTTCCATAACAATGAATTTAATGTTAATGAAGTGATTTATATTGTATTAAGGTCATATCTTATTTCAGTTGCTAATCGTGTCCTCTAGCTTTCGAAGGTTGTCCTCTAGGTTTCGAAGGTCATCCTCTAGGTTTCGAAGATCGTCCTCTAGGTTTCGAAGGTCGTCCTCTAGGTTTCGAAGGTCGTCCTCTAGGTTTCGAAGGTCGTCCTCTAGGTTTCGAAGGTCATCCTCTAGGTTTCGAAGATCGTCCTCTAGGTTTCGAAGGTCGTCCTCTAGGTTTCGAAGATCATTCTCTAGGTTTCAACGTCTTCTTCACATTTCGGGAATACCTGACTTCGGTTGTCTTGTTTCGCCTTTCCAGGTGGTATGGGGAAATTATTAATGACGAAGAACGCAATTTTGAAGGCAGGGCTTATCTAAAAGGTATTTTCAGATTTTACCTACATTGATGAACTGTCTAAATGCAAAGATATTGTTTTGTTTGACATAAACTGTTTTATGTGTTGAGTTTATTGTTAAAATTATTTTTGTTGAATGATGCAGTTAGAAGCCTCTGTAATTGACGGAGAGTGACATCTGTTTAGGTAGAATGCACTGTTTTTGGATATTCGGTATGGAAATTCTAGTCAGCGGAAATCCGGTATTAACCCTGCTGTCATTTGATTCTCAAAAACCTATAATAAACGCCATGGATTAGAAAGATTCCGAACAAATCAGGTTATATTTGGTTCTGAAATGAGGCTGTCGAAGTGATCGTATTACAAAAAGGCAGCAATATCCTATTTTTTTAAGCAAATGGAATATATCGTAGAAATAAGTGGCGTGAAGAAGTCCTTTAAGGATGTACACGCCGTAAAAGGAGTCAGTTTCGCCATCAAACCGGGGGAATTTGTCGGACTTTTGGGACCTAACGGCGCCGGAAAGACCACGTTGGTAGAGATGATCGAAGGACTCCAGCAACCTGATGACGGGGATATCCGCATTGCAGGCAAACGCTGGAAAACGCACCAAAAAGAGTTGCATCAACTTATCGGGCTTTCGTTGCAGGAGACAAAGTTTATTGACCGGCTGACAGTGCTGGAGACGGCAAAACTCTTCGCCAGCTTTTACAATCTCAACTCAAAACGGGTGGATGAAGTGATCGAACTGGTAGGTCTTCAAGAAAAGGGGAAAGCCTATGTCAACAACCTTTCCGGTGGTCAACGCCAACGTCTGGCTTTAGGGATTGCGGTACTCAATAAACCTTCGGTACTGCTGCTTGACGAACCGACTACCGGTCTTGACCCGCATGCCCGCCGTGAAATCTGGATGATCCTGAAGAATCTCAAGGAGGAGATGAATACTTCCCTGATCCTGACGACGCACTACATGGAAGAGGCGGAGTATCTCTGCGACCGGATTATCATGATGGACCACGGTTCCATACTGGCCGATGGACCTTTGCCCGAATTGCTTCGTCAGTTTGACGATGCCCGTAATCTTGACGAGCTGTTTATCAATATGACGGGAAGGCATTTATACGAGTAATCTAAGTAAGAGGGATTGAGGAAATGAAGGATTGAGGGTATTATCTCCTTCTAACGACTTTTACTCCATCTAACTACATAAATAAAGAAGTAATGATTCAAAAAATAACAAACCATCAATTATACAGGCTCATTTCGGCCCACATACTGGAGATTGTCCGTGAACCAGCGGTACTTTTCTGGGGTATTATCTTTCCCATTCTGATGGCGTGGGGACTGGGCATTGCCTTTTCCAATAAAAAAGACATAAACCGGGAGGTGGCGTTGATTCTTCCTCAGGGGATTAGTTCTATTCACCAGTCTGCACTGGGAGATATCATCGAGCATTATCCTTCAAAGACAAACGGGGATTTCTATTTGCCTCTTAAGAATGCAAAGCTCGGAGATGTAAATCTTACCTTTCATCCTTATACGCAGGAAGAAGCTAATGTGCAGTTGAAGAAGGGGACAGTCAGCCTGATAGTGTTGATCGACAAAGGTAAACTTTACTATCACTTCGACCCTGCCAATGCCGATGCACAGTTGCTTTATCAGTTGGTGAAAGGAGTGGTCAATAACGGGCCGCAATACTATTCGTCGCATCAGGAGGAGATAAAGCCGCTTACCCTTGCCGGGACGCGTTACATAGACTTCCTGCTCCCGGGATTGCTGGCGATGGGGATCATGATGTCCACCTCGTGGGGGATCAGTTATACGTTGATTGAAAGACGTTCGAAGAAATTGCTCCGCCGCATGGTGGCTACTCCGATGAAGAAATCGAACCTGCTCATTGCCCTGATTTCGGCACGTTTCATCATGAATGTGATGGAAGCTTCGCTGCTATTCTTGTTTGCCTGGCTCTATTTCGATATGCAGGTGCAGGGAAATCTATTCGCATTGGCACTGTTGTTTATTTCCGGAAATATGGCCTTTGCCGGTATATCCATCCTGATTTCCTCACATACCTCCAATACCGAAGTGGGTAATGGTTTGATCAATGCCGTGGTGACACCGATGATGGTGCTTTCGGGGATTTTCTTCAGCTACACCCATTTCCCGGAATGGACTTTGCCATTTATCAAGAACCTGCCACTTACCATGCTGGCAGACGGTGTGCGAAGCATTTTCAATGAAGGAGCGGGATTGTTTGAGGTCTGGAAGCAGATCGCCATATTATCCGTAACGGGTATTGTTTCCTTTATTATCGGATTGAAGATTTTCAAATGGTATTAACCCTGTTCCCCAATAAAAACGAAACGGCCTCAAATGCTTCAGTCGAGTATTTGAGGCCGTTTCATTTCGGGATATTTATTTTTCCTGATTTTCAGGAGCTTTGTTATTTAGTGGTTTCTCCATTTTATGTTTACGCATTTCCATATTACGATTGCGCATCTTGTCTTTAAGAGTGAGGTATTCACGGAATTGCTCCGGTGTCAATACCTTTTCCATTTCCTGATCTTTTTTATACTTGTATTCGCCGGCCTTCATCATTTCCTTCCTAAGTTCCTCCATCTTCTGCGCGAAACGCATATTGATATCAGTCACTTTCTTCATTTGATCATCTGTCAGCTTGAGTCTTTTTTGCATCATTTCAGCCTGTTTTGATGCTCGTTGTTCCGGGGATAACATTTTGTCCCTGGGCGGTTGTGCTACTGCTCCGAGGGCAATCATTACCATCATGAGCACGGATAATAGTCTTGTTTTCATATTCGTGTAAATTAAATGAATGAATAGTTTGGAATAAATCACTGTTCTTTTGATGCTGGAAAACGGAAAAGGTTAAATGAAAAGTAAAAAAAAAGCAGCAGATCAATGAAGACCTGCTGCCATTATGTTGTGATTTAATGCTGTGATAATTAAAGCAATTCCACGCTACGCTTGATGAAGTTGCTGAGCGATTCGCCTTTCAGCATACCATTTGAAAGAAGAGCGATGTCGATCATCTGGCGAACAAGCTTATTATCACTTGCGTATTTTGCCAGTATATTGTTACGTTGAGCTTCCAAATCGCTTACCTGTTTTTCAACTGCTTCAATCTCTTCTTTTTCAGCTGAAGGAATCTCGTCAGCTTTCAGTTTTTCGTGTTTCTTTTTTAGCTCCGCCTTTTTGCTTTTAGCGCTTTCAAGTTCTGTAATAACCGGAGAAAGCGTATCGCTGCATGAGCTGTGTTGCTCACTGATTACGCGTTTGAAGAGAGCATGATCCGTGTTCAGCACCAGGTTGTAGCTATCAGGCAGTTCGCCATAGAAGCTCATACCACCCTGCATAGCCGACATCTCTTTCATACGGCGCAGATACTCGCTTTGGGTAATGATTACCGGTTGGTTATCTGCACCCAATGCTTCGAATGCTACGATGAAGTCTCTTTTTTCGTCTTTCGGCAGTTGCGAGCTGAATACCTGCTGCATCGCTTCGCGCTCATTTTCAGAGATCGTAACTTTGTTCTTGTTCTCTTTTTTGATCAGGTTGTCCACTACGTCAGAGTCAACACGCACGAATTGGCTCTTCTCAAACTTCTGCTCAAGTTTTCCCAGGAAGTGCACATCCAGCGGACCGTCCATCAGCAATACATCATACCCTTTGGTACGTGCTGCATCGATATAACTATACTGATGTTCTTTGTCGGTGGTGTAGAGGTAGATCAACTGATCGTCTTTATCTTTCTGGCTTTCACCAATCAACGTTTTATATTCTTCGAAGGTGAAGCATTGGCCTTCCGTATTCTTCAACAATGCGAATTTCTCGGCACGCTCATAGAATTTCTCTTCGGTGAGCATTCCGTATTCCACGAATACTTTCAGGCTGTCCCACTTCTCTTCGTACTGCTTGCGGTCTTCTTTGAAAATCTCCTGCATGCGGTCAGAAACCTTCTTGGTGATGTGGTTTGAGATCTTCTTGACATTTGCATCACTCTGCAGGTAAGAGCGGGACACGTTTAATGGAATATCCGGTGAGTCGATCACACCGTGCAGCAATGTCAGGAATTCCGGCACAATACCTTCTACAGAGTCGGTGACAAAAACCTGGTTGCAGTAAAGCTGGATTTTATTGCGGGTAGGCTCTATGTTTGCCTTGATTTTCGGGAAATAGAGAATACCGGTCAGGTTGAACGGATAATCCACGTTCAGGTGAATCCAGAACAGCGGTTCTTCAGACATCGGATAAAGATCGCGGTAGAATTTCTTGTAATCCTCTTCTTTCAGTTCGCTTGGCTTTTTAGTCCATGCCGGAGCAACATCGTTGATCTGTTTTTCTTTTTCAGTGTCAACGTATTTGCCGTCTTTCCACTCTTGCTCTTTACCGAATATAACGGCAACAGGCAGGAACTTACAATATTTCTTTAACAGTCCTTCGATGCGGGACTCTTCGAGGAACTCTTTGTTTTCATCGTCGATGTAGAGGATGATATCGGTTCCGCGGTCGTTGCGGGTAGTCGCTTCAAGTACATATTCAGGATTGCCTTCACAGCTCCATTTCATGGCCTGAGCACCCTCTTTGTGTGACCGGGTAACGATTTCCACCTTTTTAGCCACCATAAATGAGGAGTAGAAACCGAGACCGAAGTGTCCGATGATGGCAGCCGCATCGTTTTTGTATTTATCCAGAAACTCTTCAGCACCGGAGAAAGCAATCTGATTGATGTATTTGTTGATTTCTTCTTCAGTCATACCGATACCGCGGTCAGAAACGGTCAGCGTGCCTTTGTCTTTGTCAATGCTGACGCTGACTTTTAGTTCCCCAAGTTCTCCTTTGAATTCGCCTACAGAGGAGAGCGTTTTCAGTTTCTGAGAAGCATCCACAGCATTTGAAACCAACTCGCGGAGGAAAATCTCGTGATCACTGTACAAAAATTTCTTGATGACGGGGAAAATGTTGTCGGTAGTTACCCCAATGTTTCCTTTTTGTGTAGCCATTGTCTTTATCTTTTTATGATTTGATTAAATGTCAGGTTCGAAAACCGGTTACTATTTATCAAATAGAGTGCCATGGGGGAGAAGTATGACATTTTTGCGTAGATTGAAGTGAAGTCTGTCAAAATGGATATGTTTTCGTTGCATCAATCAGTGCAATGATGGATTTTCGGATAACAAAAAAGCCACAGACGATAAAGTCTCTGTGGCTTGACATAGAATTAATGATGTTATTTCATCTCCCGTATTACTTTGCCTGTGCTCGAAAATGATACCCCCTGCCCATGTGTGAGACCAAGCATAACAGACTCAATAAGAGGTTCATTTACCGGAATATCAGACATCCATTCAACAAGGAAGTTAGCGCCGGTGCCGCTCTGATCCTTTTCCGGTATAAAATAATTTGTAGAACCTAATGGTTGTACATTGACCGGTTTAGGTAAATAGTTTGCCACCAGTTTTCCGTCATTGTTGAAAAACAAGACTTTAGTAATCCGGATCGGATGATTCAGGTCCGTATTGTGAATAGCCACAAAGGCGCTCAGATCAAATTGCTTTGATTGCTTGTGGTAGGGAACATTGGAGTAAACCGGAATATAGAGCACTTGTCCCCGAAGCTTTTTCGCGTCACTGTTTTCTTTGATAATCAGTGATTTTGGATCAAATGGGAGGTTTCTTTGCTTTTTTTCGGGTTGGTGCTCATCCTTATTTGTGCATGACATGACTCCGAGCAGGCTAAGTGTAAGGATAAAAATTATCGCTGGATATTTCATAATCTATTGTATTCCTGTGTTTTGCTAAAAGTAATATTGATATTGGGCTTTTGCCCATTGTTATAACTGCAAATATGTCTGATTTGTTGTGTTGGCTATTTCCTGTTATTCGGTGATTTTAGAAGTATCTCAAAGTTAATCATTTTCATGGTATTTACCCGGTCTTATTTATCCGTCAGAACCCCATCCTTTTGATTATCCGTACTTTTGGCGTAATTTTGTTATCTTTTTGATAGACAAAAGCTATCTTCTAAGATACGATAATTCTGAAAAATAGATTGCAAATGCGCACATACGACCTGAAGCAATGGCTTCCGACAACGAAAAAAGAGATGGAACTGAGAGGATGGGATTCGGTGGATGTCATCCTGTTTTCGGGTGATGCTTACGTGGATCATCCCTCTTTTGGCATTGCCGTGGTAGGCCGTATTTTGGAGTCGGAAGGCTTGCGCGTGGCCATTGTACCGCAACCCAACTGGCGCGATGACTTGCGCGACTTCAAAAAGCTGGGGCGCCCTAATCTTTTCTTCGGCATCTCTGCCGGATGTATGGATTCGATGGTTAATCATTACACCGCCAACAAGCGCCTGCGTTCAGACGATGCCTATACACCCGATGGAAAGCACGGTATGCGTCCGGATATGCCGACCATTGTTTACAGCAATATATTGAAGGAACTTTATCCTGACGTGCCGATTATGGTCGGAGGAATAGAGGCTTCATTACGCCGCTTGTCTCATTATGATTATTGGGAAGACAGGTTGCGCCCCTCTATACTGGCGGATTGCAAGGCCGATTTGCTGGTGTACGGGATGGGGGAACAGCCGCTACGGGAGCTGGTGAAGCGGCTTCACAACGGAGAGTCATTTGCCCAAATCAGGGATCTTCAGCAAACGGCTTATCTGGTCAATAATGAAGAATTAAGAATTAAGAATGATGAAGATATCGAGCTGTTTCCCCATGAAGAATGCCTGAAAGACAAGCTCAAACAGGCAAAGAACTTCCGTCATATCGAAGAAGAGTCCAATGCGGGCGAACCCAAGCGCATATTGCAACGCATTGGCAAACAGACCGTAGTAGTCAATCCTCCTTACCCGACAATGACATCTACGGAGATTGATGCCTCATTTGATTTGCCTTATACACGATTGCCTCATCCGAAATACAAGGGTAAGACGATACCTGCCTACGAGATGATTAAATTTTCCGTTAATCTGCATCGGGGGTGTTTTGGCGGATGTGCTTTTTGCACCATCTCGGCGCATCAGGGCAAGGCAATTGCCTCACGTTCGAAAGAGTCTATTCTAAATGAGGTGAAAAAGATCTCCCAAATGGAGGACTTCAAAGGTTACCTCAGCGACCTGGGTGGTCCATCTGCCAATATGTATCGAATGCAGGGAAAGGACCTGAAAATTTGCAGGAAGTGCCGGAAGCCATCTTGTATTTCACCCGTTATTTGTAAAAATCTGAATATGGATCACCGCCCATTGATGGAGATTTACAAAGCGGTGGATGCTTTGCCCGGGATGAAAAAGTCATTTATCGGCAGCGGAGTGCGCTATGACCTGTTGCTACACCGGGACAAAGACGAGGCGATTAACAATGCAGCCCGTCAATATACGGAGGAGTTGATTGCCAATCACGTCTCAGGTCGACTTAAAGTAGCACCTGAGCATACATCAGATAATGTGCTGAAAATGATGCGAAAACCATCGTTTAAACTGTTTGAGGAGTTCAAGCGCCTGTTTGACCGGATCAATGATGAGAAAATGCTTCGTCAGCAGTTGATTCCCTACTTCATTTCCAGCCATCCCGGGTGTGGCGAAGCAGATATGGCAGAACTTGCAGCACATACCCGCAAGCTGAATTTTCACCTTGAACAGGTGCAGGATTTTACCCCTACGCCGATGACGCTTGCCACGGAGATGTTTTACACCGGTTATCACCCTTATACTTTAGAGAAGGTTTTTGCTGCTCATAGCAAAGAGGAAAAACTGGCTCAACGCCAATATTTCTTTTGGTATCAACCGGAGTATCGCCAACAGATTATCCGTTCGTTACGGAAAATAGATAGACCTGATTTGATTAATACACTCTACGGACAGAATATTGCTGCACCGCTTAATAATAAAGGGGAAAATAAGCCCGGCACTAACGAAAATATTAAAACAAAAGGAACTTCAAAAATATTTTCACGAGAACGGAAGGGTGGTAAGAGATAAGAGGGTTTCATTCGTTATTACCTCTAGGTAAACCGCATGCTAATGATACACTAAGACTATTTAAAGAAGATAAAAACGAGATACTAATAAGAGATCAAAGAGAGATAAAACAAGGATATTACACCAATAATATCTGTTATATTCCTGTCTTATCTCTGTTATATCCCTGCTTTATGCCTGTTATATGTTTTCATGTACTACCACTCAGGCAGGAGATAGGTATGGGGAACAACCGGGCTGTCTTGCAGAATTTAAGAAGAAGGTCTTTATGCTATTCTCTGGCTCGACCGGAGTCAGAGAATTTATGGCAATCGACCGAAAACGATTGTTTATGGATAATGCAGGTTAAATACAACTTAAAGCAAACCTATATACAAACCTATCTGAATCTTACCTCCGGAATCTCAGCATCCCATTTTGGGGCAAGTGCTATAATAACATGTATAGGATGCATATCAACCTGATATTAAAAGTGTCTATATTCGGGTTGTTATAATCCTTAGTGATTTGACTACGTATTATTATCAATATCGCTCTTTCAGACGGTAATTTTTACTTCATAATGACTTTTGATTACTGTCGGCCGTAAAAAATCACTATTTTTGCGATTCTATTCGCATTAAGGAAATATTAAATATAACAGGCATGTCAATTATTGAAGACGAAACAGGCAAACGAAGTCTGAACTTTATTGAAGCTTTCGTAGAAAGTGATTTAAAAGAAGGAAAGAACGGTAACAGGGTACATACACGTTTCCCGCCCGAGCCAAATGGCTATCTGCATATCGGCCACGCAAAAGCAATCTGTCTTGATTTTGGCATTGCCCAGCAATACGGAGGTAAATGCAACCTCCGCTTTGACGATACCAACCCGACTAAAGAGGATGTAGAATACGTTGACTCTATTATGGAGGACATTCACTGGTTGGGATTTGACTGGGAAGATCGCCTCTTCTATGCCTCGGATTATTTTGGCAAACTTTTTGATTTTGCCAATCAACTGATAAAATCGGGTCTGGCTTATGTGGATGACCAACCGGCCGAGGAAATCAGCAAGCAGAAAGGTACCCCTACACAGCCGGGTACTGACAGTCCATTCCGCAGCCGTTCTGTAGAGGAGAACCTTGATCTTTTTGCCCGTATGAACCAGGGCGAATTTGAAGAAGGTAGCCGTGTGCTTCGTGCGAAAATCGATATGAGTTCGCCGAATATGCACTTCCGCGACCCGATCATTTACCGCATTATCAAATACCCACACCACCGCACCGGAGAGGCGTGGAAAGTATATCCGATGTACGACTTCGCACACGGTCAGTGTGACTTCTTCGAAGGAATCACTCACTCATTGTGTACGCTCGAATTTGAAGTACACCGTCCGCTCTACGACTGGTTTGTCACTCAACTGAAAGATGAAGATAACGATTACCGCCCGCGTCAGATCGAGTTTAACCGACTGAACCTGACTTACACCGTGATGAGTAAGCGCAAATTGCTCCAACTGGTACAGGAAGGTTTGGTAAAAGGTTGGGATGACCCCCGTATGCCGACGCTTTGCGGTCTTCGTCGCCGTGGATATACACCGGAATCTATCAAAAACTTCATTAAGAAAATCGGATACACCAAAGTGGACGGTATGATAGATGTTTCGTTACTGGAGCACAGCGTTCGCGAGCATCTGAACCAGATTGCTACCCGTATCTCTGCTGTAATAGATCCGGTGAAACTGATCATTACCAATTATCCGGAAGATAAAGTGGAAATGATGGAAGCGATTGATAATCCGGAATTGCACGAAGAGAGCCCGGTACACGAAATTCCGTTTACCCGCGAACTTTACATTGAGCGCGATGACTTTATGGAGAATCCTCCGAAGAAATATTTCCGCATGACACCGGGCAATGAGGTTCGCCTGAAAAGCGCTTACATCGTGAAGTGTACCGGATGCAAGAAAAACGAAGAGACCGGAGAAGTCGAAGAGATCTACTGCGAATACGATCCGCAAACCCGTAGCGGTATGCCCGAAGCTGACCGTAAGGTTAAAGGCACGCTTCACTGGGTGTCAGCCGTGAAGAGTATTCCTGCAGAAGTGCGCATCTATGATCGCCTTTTCAATGTGGAAAATCCGGCGGAAGAGACGGAGAAAGATTTCCGTGAACTGCTGAATCCCGATTCACTGAAAGTGCTGACCAATTGTCGCATCGAACCGTACGCTGAAAAAGCGCAACCCGGTGACCGCTTCCAGTTTCAGCGCATCGGCTATTTTAATGTGGACAAAGATTCTCAGCCCGGCAAACTGGTATTTAACCGTACTGTTTCGTTGAAAGATACCTGGGGTAAAGTAAAAGGAAAAGAATAACACCGGATGAGTAATAGTAAAACACCGGAATTAGTAAAACGATATGAGGAAATGCTGGCCAAAGGAGCCAGCATTTACTTTGATACGGACGAGTTTGAGGATATTGCCTTCTACTACGAACTGGAGGAGCAGTATCAGCTGGCTTACGAAGCCGTGTGCAACGGCCTGGCCATCCATCCTGGTAGTAATGAGCTTTTGGTCAAAAAAGCGCTTTATCTTTTGTGTATTGAAAAGCCGGAGGAAGCGATGCAATTAATAGAGAGTTTGCACATCACAAGTCCGCAGGCATTACTGATCAAAGCCGATATTTATCTGGCTAATAAAAAGCTGGATGAATCGTTAGCCATCGTGGATCAGGTAATCCTTGAGGGTAACCCTGATTTCACGCTCTATCTCGACGTATCGGATGTATTTGCCAATAACGAATATTTTGACCTAGCTATTTCATATCTGAAGAAAGGCCTGGAGGTATTCCCCGACAACAGTGACCTGATCCGCGAATTAGCTTTTACCTATGGCGACAGCGAGCAGTTTGAGTTGATGGTGGAAGCGCTTAATCAACTTCTGGATGCCAATCCGTATGAGATTTCCGACTGGATTAGCCTGATTCGCGCTTATGGTTCAATGAACCAATTGGACAAAGCCGTCGAAGCTTGTGATTTTGCCCTGGCGATTGACGATAATAACGAAGAGGTGAAGATGATGCGCGCCGTTTGTCTGTATGAAAATGGCAATTCGGAAGCAGCGGCAGAAGCGTTTGATGAATGCGTGAATTTTGAATCGGCCAATTCAGCCTTCCTGATTGTAGTGATTCAGTGTTTCCTTGAACTGAAACGCTATGAAAATGCCCTGAAAGTGGCAGAACGAATCATTCGTGATCATCCGGATAGTGCTGACGGATACTATCAACAATCAATTTGCTTCATCGGACTTAAGGATGTCGCCAAAGCGTATGACAGCATCAATGAGGCGCTGAATATAGACCCCTCTAATCCGGATTTTCTGGTAGTAAAGGCTGATTTGTTGACCGAACGTAACGATTATACCGAAGCCAAACAAATCCTGCTGGATCTTTACGAACGTGAGCCTGATTTCTACAAGCTCTATTTCCCCCTTGGCTATATTTATGAGCAGGAGGAAAACTGGACGAAGTCGCTGGAATTCTATCGTAAAAGCTATGAGCAAAATACGACTGATGCTGTTTCATTGCTGAAAATGGTGAAGCTTTTTTACCTGACCCACGATTATAAATCGACGGTAGAGTACAAGTTGCTGCTCGATGCAGCAATAGATGATCCTTCAAATGCTGAAATGCTGTCAAATGAATACCTGCTACAGGAGTATCAATTGACAGACGAGTATATAAAGAATATTGATAACTTATTAAATAACAACTGATAACCATGCACTTCTACGACCAGATAATCCACTGGTACATGGAAAATATCAACTATTTTACCATTACCCTGCTTATGATGATTGAGAGTACCGTAATCCCTTTGCCTTCGGAACTTGTTATTCCACCGGCGGTATATAAGGCGTTGGATTCCGGACAGATGCACATTGCCGGCATCATTCTTTGCGGTACGTTTGGTGCGTTGCTGGGGGCTTCGATTAACTACTTTGTATCCCGTTATGTGGGACGCATTATCGTTTACCGGTTTGCCAACTCTCATTTGGGGCATCTCTTTCTGGTGAATCAGAAGAAAGTGGAGCATGCCGAACAATATTTCATCAAAAACGGAAACAGCTCAACCTTTATCGGGCGTTTGATACCGGGTATTCGCCACCTGATTTCTATTCCTGCCGGTCTGGCCAAAATGAACGTCAAGAAATTTATCTTCTACACCACATTGGGAGCCGGATTGTGGAATGTTTGCCTGGCAGCTTTAGGTTGGTTGGCTTTTGGCCAAAAAGACAAACTGGAGCAATATTACCATCAGCTGACATTAGGGTTGGTAGTATTGGGTGCTATTTTTATAATATATCTCGTTTACAACGGCATAAAGAAAAACGGAAAGAACAAGGCGAAAGCCTGATTCCTTTCCTGAATTGCATAAGAGGTAATCTGGACAGACAGGTTGCCTCTTTTTGCTGAATGACGTTCTTCTAAAATGATATTAGTCTGCACATGTTCAGGCATTTGTTCGTATTTTTACGTGGATTTACTCCTCCTCAAACAATGATCACCCACTATGAAACGATTATTTCCGCTCCTTCTGATTTGGCTGATTTCAGCTGGTGCTTTCGCCCAAAAAGCTGAATGGCAAGTCAATCTATATGATTTCTTTGATAATACGGAGTTTGGTTTTTCTAAATACCAAATGCCACAAACCATGTCGGGTGTCCATGTGGCTCCAGAGATAGGACTCGGATGGGATTCCGTCCATCATGTGCGAGTCGGTGCCGATTTGTTACATGAATTTGGCAGCGACAAAGTCGTGGATTACAGCAATCCGATTGCCTATTATGCTTTCGAATACAAACCTTTCCGCTTTTACATGGGGGCATTTCCCCGTAAAATGGCGGTTGACAGATATCCGCGCATTTTCTTCCAGGATTCGATAACTTTCTATCGTCCGACAATTACCGGCCTCTTTTGGGAATTTTCCAAAAAGAATAGTTATGCCAATGTGTGGCTCGATTGGACCAGCCGTCAGACAACGAAACGTCACGAGGCCTTTATCATGGGTTGGTCAGGTAAGCTTGCTTCCGGAATATTCTACGGTCAGCATTTTGGGTATATGTATCACTATGCCGGAGTTATTCATCCGACTGAGCCGGAAGCCCTACACGACAATGGCATGATGCTGACTTCGTTGGGCGTGGATTTAGCTGAAAAAGCAGACTTTGAGAAACTCGAACTAAATGCGGGTTATGCAGTCGGACTTGAGCGTGCCCGTGCAGACAATGACGGTTGGCACAAACAAAAAGGATTTTTATCGGAAGCTCGAGTAGAATACCGAGGTCTTGGGATATTCAATACCTTCTATGCCGGTCATGGACAAATGTATTATCACAATCAGTATGTAAGTGCTACCGGTAATCTGCTCTATTGGGGTGATCCGATTTATCAGGCAAAGAGCTACGACCGATTGGATGGTTATATCAATTTCCTGCATACCGATGTGGTAAAAGTTCGTTTTACCTATTCGTTGCATTTTGCCGAGCACACAATGTATCATGAGCAGGGATTAAGCGTAAATTATACGCTGGGCAACATTAAAAAAACACCTGAAAAGAAATATCGTTACCTCTGGGCCGGCTGGTTCAGATAAATGTCCTTAACTTATGCAAGTAACAGTATTTTCAAAGAGATTCTACTATTTTTTAGGCGCGTGGTTTGTGATAAACCTCCTGCAGTCGATATTTACCAATCTGCATAGTGACGAAGCTTATTATGCACTTTACGCGCAACACATGGCGTGGGGCTATTTTGACCATCCACCGATGGTCGCCGTGTTGATAAAGATAAGTTCGTTGCTATTCAATGGGAATCTGGGTGTCCGGTTTATGACGGTGGTTTTACAATTATTTACCCTGATGCTGACCTGGCGCTTGATAGATGATGAAAAAGCAGATAATAAGAAGGTTACACTGTTTTTTATCCTGTCAGCAGCACCTTTTATGTTTGCAGCTTACGGCTTTATTACCACTCCGGATGCACCACTGCTCTTTTTCACTGCCTTATTTTTGTATCTCTATAAGCAATTCCTGAATGATAAGTCGTGGAAACTGGTTATTTTCCTGGGTATCGCTATTGCCGGATTGGTGTATAGCAAATATCAGGCTTCATTGGTCGTAGGTTTGGTTTTGTTATCAAACCTTAAGCTGCTTTGGAGAGGAAAAGCATGGGCCTCAATTGGAGTTGCTTTGCTTTTAGTTTTCCCTCATATTTACTGGCAAATTGATAATCATTTTCCCAGCTTCCAATATCATTTGATTGGTCGTGCGGGTGGCTTCCAATGGCGATTTTTATTGGAATATTTGCCTAATCAGCTGGCTGTTTTCAATCCTTTTGTATTGGGTGCGGTTGTCTTTGTTTTGATAAAATTCCGTCCTGCCGATTTGTTTGAGCGTGCTCTCTTTTTCATGATAGTCGGCTTTATTGCATTCTTTTGGATAATGGGAATGCGGGGGCATGTGGAACCGCACTGGACTATTGCCTGTGTGATTCCGATGATTATTTTGCTTTACAGAAAATGTCAGGAAAGTGCCGGTTTGAATAAGTATATCTATAAGGTGATTTTGCCTTCACTTGCATTGCTATTTATTGCAAGGGTGGCCTTGGCGACCGACCTTTTACCACCTAAGACCGGATTTGGAAACAAAGAGAAAAAGGCAAAAGCCATCGAATCCGTTGCCGGTGATTTACCGGTTGTTTTTACCGGTTCATTCCAGAATCCTTCGGAATATATTTTCTATACGCACAAACCTGCAACCGTTATCAGTTCGCTGGATTCGCGCCAGTCGCAGTTTGATATTTACCAATTTGAAAAAGAGTGGAATAATAAGCCGGCTTTCATTTGTGCCAATGTTCCCGGCAAATCCCAGCACTACAATATTAATGGTGTAGAGTTTGACGGATTCAGGACTGATAGCTTACAGACAGTGAATCGCGTGAAAATTGATTTTGCGCTGAAGAAAAGTGATGTTCAAATGGGGCGGTTACTGATTTTGGATTGCACGTTTGCCAATATGTATAACTACGATATTAACTTTCGCCATCATCAATTCCCGGTGAAAGTGCAAATGGCTTTGATTCAAAAGAAGAACGTTATTCTGACACCAGTGAAATTGTTGGCTCCAATCAAAAAGATTCGCTCCGGTGAGACCATTCATCGCTATATGCTGGTTAGGGTTCCGAATGTTCCTCATGGTGAATATAATCTGGGGGTAACATTAACGACTTCTCTGGGTTCTCCGCTTAACGGTCGCTTTTATAAGGTAAATATTTAACCGATGATAGATAAACTGCTGATATATAAATTTGTAAAGTTCTGTGTGGTCGGGTTCTCAGGACTCTTTGTCGATTTCGGAACTACCTGGTTGCTGAAGGAAAAAGTTCACCTGAATAAGTATGTTGCTAATTCAACGGGGTTTGTTTTGGCGGCAACCTCCAATTACTTCTTCAACCGTTTCTGGACTTTTCACAGCCAAAACAGCCATATTGTCACGGAATATTTTTCGTTTTTCTCCATTTCAATTGCCGGATTGGGGATTAATAACCTGATTATCTATCTGCTCACAGATAAATTGAGACTTAATTTTTATCTGTCCAAGCTGATTGCAGTAGGGGTAGTGACTGTCTGGAACTTTGTGATGAATTATCTTTTTACGTTCAGATAAGCCTTATTTAATTTGACATTTATAGCTCCCGGAATTTGATTTGAAGATTAAGATTCCGGGAGTTGTTTTATCCGCATGGGAAGGCTTTTGAGGATAGTTAAATTCGGGGAAAATCCCTATCTTTGCGATTCATTTTTTACGACAATATCCTATTTAGAAATAACTAAATCTAATTCATTATATGTCAGACGATAAGAAAGTCATTTTTTCGATGGTAGGGGTGAGCAAGACTTTTCCTCCCCAGAAACAGGTATTGAAGAATATTTACCTATCCTTTTTCTATGGTGCCAAAATCGGTATCATCGGTTTAAATGGTTCCGGTAAATCGACTCTGCTGAAAATTATCGCTGGAATTGAAAAATCATATCAGGGTGAAGTGGTATTTTCACCCGGTTACTCAGTGGGTTACCTGGAGCAGGAGCCTCATTTGGATGATGAAAAGACCGTAAAAGAGATTGTTCAGGAGGGGGTTCAGGAAATTGTGGATACCCTGAAAGAATACGAAGAAATCAATGAAAAATTCGGATTGCCGGAGTATTACGAAGATGCCGATAAAATGGATGCTTTGTTTGCCCGTCAGGCTGAATTGCAGGATAAAATCGATGCAACCGATGCGTGGAACCTTGATAACAAGCTGGAGCGTGCGATGGATGCATTGCGTTGTCCGCCCGAAGATCAGCAGGTGAAATTCCTGTCTGGTGGAGAGCGACGTCGTGTGGCTCTGTGTCGACTATTGCTTCAACAACCAGATATTCTGTTGCTTGATGAGCCTACCAACCACCTTGATGCTGAGTCTATCGACTGGTTGGAGCAGCACTTGCAACAATATCAGGGAACGGTTATTGCAATTACGCACGACCGCTACTTCCTTGACCATGTGGCAGGATGGATTCTGGAGCTGGATCGTGGTGAAGGAATTCCCTGGAAAGGAAACTATACTTCCTGGTTGGAACAAAAGACCAAACGCATGGAACAGGAGGAAAAGACAGCCAGCAAGCGTCGTAAAACTCTTGAACACGAGCTGGAATGGGTGCGCATGTCTCCCAAAGCCCGTCATGCCAAAGGTAAGGCCCGTCTGAACGCATATGATAAACTGCTTAACGAAGATCAGAAAGAGCACGAAGAGAAGCTCGAAATATATATTCCTAACGGCCCTCGTCTGGGAAACAAGGTAATTGAAGCAACTGATGTTTCCAAAGCTTTTGGTGAGAAGTTGCTGTTTGACAACCTGAACTTCATGTTACCTCCGAATGGTATTGTGGGTATTATCGGACCGAATGGTGCCGGTAAAACCACATTGTTTCGACTGATTATGGAGTTGGAAAAAGCAGATAAAGGAACTTTTGATGTAGGTGAGACTGTGAAAATTTCATATGTTGACCAGTCGCACAAAGATATTGATCCGCAGAAAACCGTCTATCAGGTAATTTCCGGTGGGCAGGAAACGATTAAACTGGGTGGGCGCGAACTGAATGCACGAGCATATTTGTCGCGTTTCAACTTCACCGGTGCTGATCAGGAGAAACTCTGTAACGTACTTTCCGGTGGTGAGCGTAACCGTTTGCACTTAGCCATTGCCCTGAAAGAGGAAGGTAACGTTTTACTTCTGGATGAGCCGACCAATGATATTGACGTAAATACACTTCGTGCATTGGAGGAAGGTTTGGATAACTTTGCCGGTTGCGCAGTAGTGATTTCGCACGACCGTTGGTTTCTCGACCGTATCTGTACACACATTCTGGCTTTTGAAGGCAATTCGGAAGTATTCTATTTCGAAGGAAGCTATACCGAATACGAAGAAAACAAGAAAATGCGCTTGGGTAATGTTGAGCCTAAACGGGTGCGTTACCGTAAGTTAATGGAGTAGGAGATTACCTCCGACGGACGGAGATAAAGCCTCTGAACCAGCTACCACAAACAATATAAATCATTTCAGCTCCATTTCCCTCCCCCTTTAGGGAGGGTTAGGGTGGGGTCTCTCTATTTATGGATTTCAAACTACACCACACCGACTCCAAAACCAATGCCCGTGCAGGCGAGATTACGACTGATCACGGTACCATTCTTACCCCGATTTTTATGCCGGTGGGAACCGTTGCCTCAGTGAAAGCGGTTCATATTCAGGAGTTGAAAAACGATATCAATGCCCAGATTATTTTGGGAAATACCTATCACCTTTATCTTCGTCCGGGTCTCGATATACTCGAAAAAGCTGGTGGATTGCACAAATTCAACGGATGGGATCGTCCTATCCTGACCGATAGTGGTGGCTTTCAGGTATTTTCGCTTTCGGCAATACGTAAACTGAAAGAAGAAGGAGCAGAGTTTCGTTCGCACATTGACGGTTCGAAGCATTTCTTTACACCTGAAAATGTGGTGGATATCCAACGTATTATCGGTGCCGATATTACCATGGCATTTGACGAATGTCCCCCGGGGGATTCCGACTACAACTATGCCAAAAAGTCCTTGGAACTGACTCAGCGTTGGTTGGACCGCGGTTTGAAGCGCTTTAGCGAAACGGAAGGTAAATACGGATATAGCCAGACTTTCTTCCCGATTGTACAGGGGTGTGTATATCCAGATCTTCGCCGTCGTGCAGCTGAGTATATTGCAGAAAAAGGATGTGATGGAAATGCCATCGGCGGCCTTGCGGTAGGAGAGCCTACTGAGAAAATGTACGAGATGATCGAAGTAGTGAATGAAATTCTGCCAACCGATAAACCCCGTTATCTGATGGGAGTGGGTACACCGGCAAATATCCTGGAAGCGATTGAACGTGGCGTGGATATGTTTGATTGTGTGATGCCTACCCGTAATGGTCGTAATGGTATGCTATTTACTAAAGATGGCATCATGAATATGAAGAATAAGAAATGGGCGGATGATTTTTCTCCAATTGAGATTGATGGTGCTTCGGAAGTGGACCGTCTCTATTCGAAAGCCTATTTGCGTCACCTGTTTGTCAGTGATGAATTGTTGGCCCTGCAAATTGCATCAATCCACAACCTGGCATTTTATGTGTGGTTGACACAGGAAGCCCGTCGTCATATATTAGCCGGGGATTTTGCCGAATGGAAAAGAGAAATGGTAAAAAGAGTGTCCACACGTCTGTAAACTGAGTAAGGATGTTTAAGAGAATAGATATTTACATTATCAAGAAGTTTTTGGGGACTTATGTGTTTTCCATTGGTTTGATAGTTGTGTTAGCAGTTGTATTTGACCTGAATGAGAAGATTGATAAGCTGATTGAAAATGAAGCTCCGGCAAAAGCAATCATTTTTGACTATTACCTCAATTTTATTCCCTATTTCTCTAATCTCTTTAGTCCGCTGTTTACCTTCATTGCGGTAATCTTTTTTACCTCCAAACTGGCTGATAATTCAGAGGTTATTGCTATGTTGTCGAGTGGAATGAGTCTTAACCGACTGATGCGACCGTATATGTTTTCTGCGTTGGTGATTGCGGTGGCCAATTTGCTGCTCAGTTCTTTTATTATCCCTCCGGCCAATGTTAAACGGATTAAATTTCAAAATACTTATATAAAGAATAAAGGAGTAGATTTTGCTCACAATATTCAGCTAAAAGTGGATAGTAATGTCATAGCCCATTTTGATAGTTACGATAAACCCACAAAGACCGGTTCTAGTTTTTCCCTGGAACGCTTTGATGGGAAAACGCTGAAATCGAGACTTACCGCAACTTCTATAAAATACGATACTCTTCATCATTGGGTTGTAAAAGACTATCTTATTCGTAATCTGGCAGGAAAACAAGAGCAAATAAAACGCGGAAGTTCCCTGGATACTACCATTGCGATTGAACCAACAGACTTCCTAATTTCGTTGGGGGACCAGGAAAAAATGAATACTCCTTCACTGCACAAATATATTTCGAAACAGGTCAAACGTGGATTTGCCAATATCAAGGCATTTGAAATCGAGTACCATCGTCGTTTTGCTATGGCATTTGCCTCATTTATTCTTACCACCATTGGGATTTCTATCTCTTCCCGTAAGGTGAAAGGAGGTATGGGGGTAAATATTGGAATCGGTCTTGGTTTAAGTTTTGCGTACATCTTATTTATGACTATATCGTCTTCGTTTGCTGTAAGCGGACTTACTTCTGCGGCTGTTGCAGTATGGATTCCGAACGTTATTTTTTCCGGACTGGCGCTTTATTTGTATTCTAAAGCTCCCCGGTAAGGATAAAATTCTTTCAAAGATGAAAACAATAAGTTCAAACAGCATATTATGTGCCAGTTTGTGCTGTAAAACATATTTGCATTTCGACTTATGCAAATAATCCTTTCTAATTTTACCACCCGATTTTAAGAAAATATCTGCTAAAAATGCAGATGCAAAATAATATACAATGGAAACACAACACACACTTTCCGGCTTGAAAAGAACAGACTTTCAAACCGAAATCAATGGCAAAAAAACAGACCTTTTCGTATTAACCAACAAGAACGGTTGCGAAATGTGCGTAACCAACCTGGGTTGCTTTCCCGTTTCGTTAATGGTGCCGGATAAAAACGGCAAAATGACCGATGTGGTTTTGGGCTACCAGACTATTAAAGGTTATACTGATAATCAACCTACATATCTTGGTGCGGTAATCGGTCGTTACGGAAACCGTATTGCTAAAGGTAAATTTACATTAGACGGCAAAGAATATTCATTGGCTACAAATAATGGCCCGAATAACCTTCACGGAGGAAAAGTCGGCTTTGACTCAAAAGTGTGGGATGCAAAACAGACCGATGCACAAACGCTCGAAATGACTCTGGTTTCTCCCGATATGGAAGAAGGTTTCCCCGGCACATTAACCGTAAAAATGATTTACAAGCTGACTGACGAAAATGTTTTCCACATCTCTTACGAAGCTACTACTGATAAACCGACCCTTTGCAACCTGACCAACCACTCATTCTTCAACCTTTCAGGTGCCGGTGACGAGTATGTAGGTGACCATATCATGCAAATCAATGCCTCTCTTTATACTCCTGCTGATGATGTTTCTATCCCATTCGGAGAAATCGTAAAAGTGGAAGGTACACCAATGGACTTTACTACTCCACAGACGATTGGCTCACGTATCGATGAAGACTTCAATCAACTGGTTTGGGGTAATGGTTATGACCACAATTATGTAATTGACAAGAAATATCCGGGCGAACTGGTTGTTTGTGCGAGAACAGTTTCTCCGAAAACCGGTATCGTGCTTGAAACTATCACTAACGAACCGGGTGTTCAGCTTTATACCGGTAACTGGTTGGGTGATTTCGAAGGTAAAGCCGGTAAAAAATACCCAAAACGCAGTGCATTCTGCCTCGAAACACAACACTTCCCCGATTCACCGAATAAACCACACTTCCCATCTACTGTTCTTCGTCCGGGAGAAGTGTATGGCAGCATCTGCGAATACAAATTTTCTGTAGAGAAATAATCACTACTAAATACTAATCACTAACACTTAACTAACTTAAATTTCAATGACAACACAACAAAAAAACTATGCATTGCCAATCGCAATGATGTTTGCGCTGTTCTTTATGATTGCCTTCGTGACCGGTTTGCCAAGTCCGATGGGGGTGATCGTTGCTAAACAATTCGGAGCTACCAACTTTGAGTCTCAGCTGGGATTCCTCGGTAACTTCCTCGCTTATGCTTTCATGGGTATTCCTGCCGGTTTAATGCTGAAAAAAATCGGTTACAAAAAAACAGCTTTGGCTGCAATTGTAGTAGGTTTCACCGGAGTTGGCGTACAGTTTCTTTCAGGTCAGGTCGGTAGCTTTACCGTATATCTGGTAGGTGCATTTATCTCAGGTTTCTCTATGTGTATGTTGAATACCGTAGTTAACCCGATGTTGAATACCCTTGGCGGTGGCGGTAACAAAGGAAACAAGTTGCTGCAATTCGGAGGTTCTATCAACTCTATCGGTGCTACAATCACTCCGATGTTGGTTGGTTTCCTTATGGGAGCAGCAGCCGGTCGTACCATCGAAAAAGCTAACCCTGCCTTGTTCCTGGCTATGGGTATCTTTGCGTTGGCATTTGTAGTATTGTACTTTGTAAATATCCCTGAGCCTCACCTTGAAACAGCTGAGTCTAAAAAAGAGGTTCACCACCACAGCCCGCTTTCTTTCCGTCACTTCATCTTCGGAGCTATCGCTATCTTTATCTATGTGGGTATTGAAATCGGTATTCCAAGTACAGCTAACTTGTTCATGACAGCTGGAAAGGATGCTTCCAATCCCGGTCTTGGTATTGATGCTACAATTGCAGGAAGTATTGTAGGAATTTATTGGTTGTTGATGCTTGTTGGCCGTCTGGTAGGAGCTTCAATCGGTTCGAAAGTGTCAAGTAAAGCGATGATGACGTTTGTATCAAGCTTAGGACTTGTTTTGGTAACTCTGGCTATTGTTAGCCCGCAATCTTTAGCCGTAACTCTTCCAGTTATTGGTGCTCAGGTTCCTGTTAGCGTTATGTTCCTTGTACTTTGCGGATTGTGTACATCAATCATGTGGGGTGGAACATTTAACTTGGCTGTAGAAGGTTTGGGTAAATATACTGCTGCCGGTGCCGGTATCTTCATGGTAATGGTTTGCGGTGGTGGTATCGTGCCATTGCTCCAGGGATGGGTATCTGACCACTTTGGTTACCTGAACAGCTACTGGGTAATGTTTGCATGTTTGGCTTACATGTTGTTCTATGCATTGATTGGCTGCAAAAACGTAAACAAAGATATTCCTGTAGAATAAATTTCAACCTTTCCAGTGAGGGGGTGACTTTGAGTCACCCCCTCACTAACAAAAAATAATACACACACTAACCATTCAAATTATTTATCATTCAAGATTATGAAAAACCTAGAAATCGTTCGCTCTACATTCAAAGAAAAATTCGGTACTGACGGTTCAGTATATTTTTCACCGGGTCGTATCAACCTGATTGGTGAGCACACTGACTATAACGGTGGTTTTGTACTTCCGGGTGCAGTGGACAAAGGTATGTTGATCGAATTGAAACCTAACGGAACAGATAAAATCCGTGCATACTCTATTGACCTGAAAGAATCTTCAGAATTCGGAATGAACGAAGAAGACCGTCCGGCAGAAGGATGGGCAAGATATATCTTCGGCGTTGTTCGTGAGTTGGCAAAACGTGACGGCAAAGCTGAAGGTTTCGATACAGTATTTACCGGTGATGTGCCTCTCGGCGCTGGTATGTCTTCATCAGCTGCTTTGGAAAGCGCTTATGCGTATGCTTTGAACGATATTTTCAAAATGAATATCGACAAAAAACAGTTGGTGAAAGTAGGTCAGATGACCGAGCACAACTATGTAGGTGTAAACTGCGGTATCATGGACCAGTTTGCTTCTATCTTCGGAAAAGAAGGCCATTTGATTAAACTGGATTGCAGCAACATGGAGTTTGAGTACGTTCCATTCGAGCCTAAAGGTTACAAAGTAGTATTGCTTGACTCTGTAGTAAAACACGCGTTGGTAGGTTCTCCTTACAACGAGCGTCGTCTTTCTTGCGAGCGCGTAGCTAAAGAGGTAAACAAAAAATATCCTGAAGTAGAGCACATGTGCCAGGCTAACTTCGACCAACTGAACGCTGTGAAAGAGTTGGTAAGCGCTGAGGACTTCATGCGTGCAGAATACGCGGTAGGTGAAGCTGAGCGCCTGAGAACGGCTTGCGACGCGATGACCAAAGGTGATTTCGAAACAGTAGGTAAAATGATGTACGGAACTCACTGGGGTATGAGCAAACTTTACGAAGTGAGCTGCGAAGAGCTTGACTTCTTAGCTACTGTAGCTGAAGAAGCTGGTGTAACCGGTAGCCGTATCATGGGTGGTGGCTTCGGCGGATGTACCATCAACGTAGTAAAAGAAGATCTTTACGACGGTTTTATCGCTAAAGCGAAAAAAGAATATTCAGCTAAATACGGTCACGAACCTAAAGTGTACGATGTAGTTATCGGCGAAGGTTCTCGTAAAATCTGCTAAGTTTTTTCCGCAATTCCACAGTGAGAGGGTGACTCCAAGTCATCCTCTCACTACAAAATAAGAAGCTGCTTCCATTGGGGGCAGCTTTTTTCATATCCCCTCAGCTATAAGCGATCTTGATTTTGAGAATGAAATATGCATTTGCTAAATCTGCGCCAGAGATGAGTAGTCTGTGTATAGTTCTAGGGGCTGACTGCGATAATTAAACTTGGAGGAAAAAGCGGCAACCTGTTTTAATGGATAATTTGAGGTATATAAATCTAAAAACAGTTTCTACAAAATGTAGAAATCAGAAAAGTATCCGATTCAAGCCTCTACATTTTGTAGAAACCGGAATGATATCCTGTTCAACCTCCTACATTTTGTAGAAGGTCGAAAGAGTCTTCGTTCAAGCTTCTACAAAATGTAGATTCCAAAATAAACACCTAATCAGGCCTCTACATTTTGTAGAAACCCGATTAAATCCTCAATCAACCTTCTACAAAATGTAGTAACTTGATTGCCTATCTGTTCAAACTTCTACATTTTGTAGTGGCTTAAATGATTATCAAATGATTGCTATTTCTGAAATGATATTTTCTAACAACTCATTGTTGAACCATAAAAAATTGAATGATCATGGAATTTGGATCTCATCTTATCGCAAGAATAGGAGATACCTTCTTTCATAATAAACCAATCGTTCCACTCGTGAAATTTCTATCCCCCGAACGCCATATTTACTCCTCATTTGTTTTATTTTTCAGTAATCCTTCTAACTTTGCATTTAAAGCTACACGATAATTTAAAACCTTAGAATTATGAAAAACCTAGAAATTGTTCGCTCTACTTTTAAAGCGAAATTTGAAGCCGAAGGCTCCGTATATTTTTCACCCGGACGTATCAACCTGATTGGCGAGCACACCGATTACAATGGTGGTTTTGTGCTCCCGGGAGCTGTGGATAAAGGCATGTTAGCCGAAATCAAGCCCAATGGCCTTGCCAAAATCCGCGCTTTCTCCATAGACCTGAATGAATCGGCTGAATTTGGCCTGAATGAAGAAGACCTGCCTGCTGCAAGCTGGGCGAGATACATCTTCGGCGTGGTACGCGAAATCAGCAAACGCGGTGGTAAGGTCGAAGGATTTGATACCGTATTTACCGGCGATGTGCCGCTGGGAGCGGGGATGTCCTCTTCGGCTGCGCTCGAAAGCACCTATGCTTTTGCGCTGAATGATATGTTTGGTCTTGGGATAGAGAAATTCGAACAGGCAAAGATTGGTCAGGCAACTGAGCACAACTACGTGGGAGTGAAGTGCGGTATCATGGACCAGTTTGCTTCCATCTTTGGAAAAGCAGGCCATTTGATTAAACTCGATTGTCGCTCGCTTGAATATGAATATGTCCCGTTTGATCCCAAAGGATACAAACTGGTATTACTCGATTCCGTTGTGAAACACGAGCTGGTAGGCTCTCCCTATAACCGCCGTCGCGAATCGTGTGAACGTGCGGCTGCAACCATTCGTAAGAATCATCCGCAGGTGGAATTTCTCCGTGATGCAACGTTGGACATGCTCAAAGAAGTTAAGTTTGAGCTGAATGATGAAGATTATATGCGTGCTGAATATGTAATCGAAGAAGTGCAACGCTTGCTTGATGCCTGTGAAGCTTTGAAAAAAGGCGATTACGAGACAGTAGGCAAGAAGATGTTTGGTACCCACTACGGTATGAGTAAGCTCTACGAAGTGAGTTGCGAAGAGCTTGATTTCCTCAATGATATAGCCAAAGAATGTGGCGTGACAGGATCGCGCGTGATGGGTGGAGGTTTTGGTGGTTGCACCATTAACTTAGTGAAAGAAGAGCTCCACGATGCCTTTATCGAAAAAGCAACCAAAGACTTTATGGATAAATTCGGCGTATCACCGAAAGTATATGATGTGGTGATTGGCGACGGTTCGCGCAAGATTTGCTGATAATTTTCCCCAATCGGAGCGCGACGTTAAGTCGCACTCCGATTAATTAAACAGAGAACCACAGAGGCCTGGAAACTGGCTTCTGTGGTTCTTTTGTTTTTATTCAGGTGTTGTTAAATATAAAGGATTGCTCCATATTATTCTATCCCATTGACTTTTGTCACCCATAAACCGTCGATAATCGTCTTCAGTTCTATATGTATTAGGGTCAACATAAATTAATCCAACTTTTGTGGATGTGATTTTAAATAGCGTGGAATATTGTTGTTCTGCCAATTTAATAGAATAGCAAATACTATCATGAGGTGGGATCATAAATGTATCTGGATAATTTTTGTCACAACCGTTGAATAGAGCATACATATAAGTATTATTAAGAATAAGATTTGTGTAGAAGTTACAAGTCCACGTCCAGTAACCTCTTGGTTTATTTGATTTGTTGATAACAGCAATATGCAGATCATGACATTTGTGAGTAACAGAATCATCAAGTAAGCTATCATAGGAGCGTATTAAGCTGCAATGTAATGAAATCGGAAAATTATCTTTTCTATTGACGCAGCTGAAAGATAGGAATGTAAATAATAGAATAACGAATACTGAAATGCGCATGTGGAGCTCTTATTTAAATGATTTTTTACTGTCAAAGCAAAGATAGAAATTCCCAGTGTTTTATTTTATAGTCTTCATTTTTTATTACTCCGTGATTTAAAGACAATTTCCGGTGTCGGAGTGTTATAATATAGACGGAGTTGAGTCATTCACCTAAATATATTTAGCCATGAAAAGAGTATTCATTATTGCCTGTCTGGCATTGATAAGCTTCAGTACATTTGGAGAAGGCGCTGCTGACCCCGTTTATGGCAGGAGCAGAATTGGATTGACAGCTGATTTGGGTAGGGGAACCGAAAATCACACCTTGTTCGTTACGCCTGATTTTAAGAACGCAAACATTTCCCTGGGGAAGAATTACGCATTCGGTGTCAGATACGGATACGAATTGACCCGTAGTTTTGAAATGGATGGGGATATTAATTTTGAGGGAAGCACTCTGACGAACCCGGTAACCAATGTAAAAGCACGCGTGGGTTACGGCAGTGTAACATTGACGGCAAATTATGTGTTGATGTTAGGGAAAGACTTTACCAAGAGGCTGAAATTTGGAGCCGGAGCCGATTATAACTTTTCGCCCCGGTTGACGATCAGAGGGCAAAGAGTACAGAATGGCTTTGATGCAACCTGGAATTACGAAAATGCAGCCGGGTATCATGTAAATGCGATGTATGAATACTTTTGGTCTGAATCCTGGTCTGCTGATCTAGGCTTGAAATGGACAGGTATTGCCTATAAATTTAATTCGGGTACAAACCTTAGTTATCTAAAGAATGAATTCAGAGAACCCGGAGGTAATGCGATCAATGTTGTAGCCGGGGTCTATTTCCATTTCTGATAAAGGGATTAATGCATCGTAAAGAATTTACCCATGAGATATTTGAGTCTCCTGCTAATCCCGATTGTTTGCTTTGGTCATGTTTTTGCCGTACAGAAGAAGAGCGTGGAAGTCTTACCTATATCCAAACCGCTGACCATAGATGCCGTGCTTGATGAACCGGTTTATTCACAGGCTAAACCGGCAAAAGACTTTGTGCAATTGCAACCTTTAAACGGAAAACCCTCTTTCCAGCCTTCCGAAGTATTTCTTTTCTACGACCAGACCGCTATTTACGTCGGGGCGCATTTATATGACAGCGCTCCTGACAGTATCTTTAACTTTCTGACCACCCGTGATGATACGGGAATGTCTGACTATTTCGGCATTTACATTGACCCATATAATCAGGGGCAGCTTGCATTTGGCTTTTTTGTTACAACTGCCGGGGTACAGATTGACCTCAAAGCTGTAAAAAGCGATGGAGATAATGAAGATGCCAGTTGGAATGCAGTCTGGGAGAGCAAGACACGCCTTACTTCTGACGGTTGGATTGCGGAGATGCGCATTCCTTTTTCTGCATTGCGTTTTTCCGGAAAGACAGGTAATACCTGGGGCATGAATATGTTTCGCAATATCCGCCGGTATAATTCCAATAATTCCTGGAGTATGGTTGACCGCAATGTTTCGGGATTTATCCATCAGGAAGGCGAGATGACCGGTCTCAAAGATATTAAACCGCCCGTCAGACTCTCTTTCAGTCCTTATCTGGCTACTTACGCCGAAACAAAGGCCGGCGAGAAAGCCGATTTCCTCTACAAAGCCGGAATGGACATGAAATACGGCATCAACGAGAGCTTTACTCTGGATATGATGCTGATTCCTGATTTCGGGCAAATACAGTCTGATGATAAGAAGCTCAATCTGACTCCTTACGAACTTTATTACAGCGAAAAACGGCAGTTTTTTACCGAAGGAACAGAGCTTTTCCAACGGGGAAATATCTTCTACTCCCGGAGAATAGGAGCTTATCCTAAATTTGGAGGGAAAGCAGACGATGCCCTGCGGGATAATGAAGAAATCTACTACAGACCTACCGAAACCCAGCTGGCAAATGCCACGAAAATATCGGGACGTACGGCAGACGGGTGGGGGATTGGCTTTCTCAATGCCGTTTCAGTGGATTCTTATGCAAAGCTTCGCGATACCATTACAGGAAACCACCGCAGGGTTAATATTCAGCCGCTGACCAATTATAATGTTGCGGTGGTGGATAAGTCTTTGCCTCACAACTCCTATTTCAGCCTGATAAATACCAATATGATGATGGCTAATAATTCATTTATGGCCAATGTAACCGCGACTGATTTTCAGTTTCGGGATAAGAGCCTCAAATATGCATTGAAGGCAAAAGGCGCAATAAGCACACGTGGTGATTCTTCACGTGAAACGGGATATTACGGGCAGTTTTCGCTGGAAAAGAACCGGGGCAAACTGCAATTTGGCTTGAATGAATGGCTTTATTCGGATAAATACAATCCCAACGATTTAGGGTATTTGCAACGAAACAATATCATCCTCTCCGAAGGCTGGATTTATTACCAGAAGGTGGAGCCGTTTTCCATTTTCAGAGAGGTCAATGGAAATCTTTGGTGGGATTATTACCGGGTGTTTAACCCTTCGACCGTGTTTAATCACGAGATGGGATACAACCTGAATATGCTCTTCAAAAACAACTACAGTTTCTATGCCAATGGAGGTATCGGCACCGATAAGAAGGATTACTTCGAACCACGGGTGAAAGGCCGTTTTTTCTTTACTCCGCACTATTACTGGCACAATCTTAACCTGAATACTGATACCCGTAAGTCTCTCAGTTTTTATTTCCACATCGGGATGAATGCTCAACCTCATACTGATGCTTATTCCATACTTGGGGATGGTTCTGCCACATTGCGTATCGGCCAGCACACGCAACTCAATTACGGGGTGAGCTTCAACAATGCCTACAACAACATCGGCTTTACGGATAAAACGGATAACGATAGTACAATCGTTTTCGCTAAACGTAATGTCAAGGTGTTGGAAAATATCTTGAGTGCTTCCTATATGCTCAACAACCGTTCGGGACTTACGCTTCGTGTGCGCCATTACTGGTCAGGCAATGCCAACAAGAACTTTTATTATCTGCAAAGGGATGGCAATCTGCTTTCAGCAAACGATTATCAGGAGAATGAGGATCAGAACTACAACGCTTTCACAGTAGATATGATCTTCCGATGGATTTTTGCTCCGGGATCTGAGCTTTCCCTGGGATGGAAAAGTGCAGCCCTCGAAAATCAGGATAAAGTCATCACCAATTACTGGAATAATCTTACCCGATATTGGAAATCTCCGGCAAATAGCCTATCGGTACGTGTGCTCTATTATCTGGATTATAATAATCTGAGAAAGAAGAAGGATTGAGTATCGTCATTTTCAAAAAATCATTGGAAAGTTGAATCCGGGAAATATTTATTTGCTTGTGATTTTTAAAGATTGCATCCCTGGATTTTAGTATAAACTAATGTTGATCATCTGCTTATTTGCAATAAGTCTGTATTGTATGTGTTGTTTTGTGAAAATAAATTTATACTTTTGGAAAACACGATTGTGAATCAGAGCTTCTTGTTATTCAATTTGATGCTGCAAAATGCAGAACCCCGAAAAGCCCCTGATTCAAACCGCTGCAAAACGCAGGACCTTGAACGAGTTCTTTTTCAGTTTCCTGCAAAATGCACGACCTTGATTGGGATTTCATTTCGTCTCCTGCAAAATGCACGAGCTTGGTTGAGTTCTCATTTAACCTACGGCAAAATGCAGGCCCTTGAATGACATCTCGTTCGACCGACTGCAAAATGCAGTGGCAAGAATGACATCTCAGTCAGACTACTGCAAAATGCAGTACATTAAAATAGTCCAATCGTATGTTGAGAATCTTTGTTTGTATGTCCTTATTCTATTTTTTAACAGTAAAAGTAAATTATCATGGATTACATTTCATTTTCTCCCCTTCATGTAAATCATCTGACGATTGAAGGAATCTATTCGTTGAACAAATCGACGATTGAACTTGCAAAACCGGTTTCAGCAGTAATAGGGCCGATAGCTGCGGCAGCCCTTTCCTTGCTCGAATCTACTCAACAAACACTCGGTCTTAGTATGAACCAGGCGCAGAAAAGCGCGCTTTCATCCCTGATCAAAGGATTGGATAAGTCCCGCGATGGCGAGTTAGGTGAAATCAAAGGTATAGTCCGCACTTATATCCGTAGTTCGGATGAGACGAAAAAGTCTGCCGCCTCCACGCTCCATCTCTTCCTGACTCCCTACAAAGGTGTAGCTTCCCTGCCGATAAATATCGAGACCGGCTCTATCTCCGAAATGGTGGATAAATACAAAAGTAATCCGGAACTTGTTGCCGCGGCAACCACGCTCGGTGTTAGTACCCAGTTCGTAAATCTGGAAACGAAAAACAACGAGCTGAATGACGTTTATCACAATCGCAACGCTGATTATGCCGCACATGATACATCCGCGACAGATGTCAAGCCGGCTGTCATAGCTGCTTATATGCAGTTCTGTACCGCCATAGAGCAGGCGCATCATTATACGCCAAGCGATACCCTCACCGCCGTTTTCAATAAAATGGATGAGCTTCGCAAGAAGTATCATGCATTGGAAGGGAAAAAGGGAGATGCAAGTGGCGATGCTAAGGCAGATAATTAAAAAGAGAAAGGAATCCGGGGTGCGTAGTGGACGTGCTCCGGATTTTTGAAATAGAACATAGCTAATACACATTGAATTATGAAACGAGTTTATTGCATTATCATTGGCGGGCTACTATGCCTGAGTTCATTTTCTCAGAGGGTTGCATCACTTGATGTGGTGGGTGAAGCAAGTAAAATGGTTTTACCGGATAAGGGGATAATGAATTTAGAAATCAAAACGATAAAGAATAGCGAATCAGAGGCATATACGAAACTAAATGATATGTCGGGATTGGTCCTTAAAAGATTAAAAGCAGACGGTTTTAGCGATGATCAGATAAAACTTGCCGATTTCTCGATGTCAACGTTACCGGTCGGCAAAAATAAAAAAGTACAATATGAGGCTGCTCAATCCATGATCGTAAAATTCCCGTTGGATAAACAGCGCATCTTCAATATCTATTCAAAGCTAATGAAAGATAGCGTTCAGGGCGTAGAAATTTATATGCAGACTGAATGTTCTGAAGAACTGACCAGAAAAATTCAGGAAGAATTAATAACCCTCGCCCTGAAAGACGCTAAACGTAAAGCGGGAATTATTGCTGCTGAATCAGATTGTGATATATTCTCTGTGTCAAATATTGGCTACAAATACTTTTCTGATAATCGTACATTTGATGTCCCTCCACCTACTAGAAATTCAATCAAGTTTGTCCCACCAGTCCTCAAAGCTGACGCCCTGGCAAGTGAAGAAGATTCTTCAATGCCGACTAACTACTTTAGCATAAACGAGCAGGAATTTTCGGAACAAGTAAAGGTTACTTATTTGATTGGTGCAAAGAAGTAGGTGGAGTATCTCTCTTTATCGTAAGAATAAGAGGTAACTTCTGGTTCAAGTTTACAAAACTTGGACCTAAAACAAGAGCAGTTTGTAACTGCGATTCTAAGAAATAGAAAAAAAGCCGAATCATCGCAATTGAATGATTCGGCTTTTATATTATTCTCCATTAGCAGGCTTGTTCGGCTTATTAGGTCTGTTTGGTCTATTGGGTCTGTTTCCCTGCTTATTTTGATGCTGTGGCGGCGTTTTTCGTGGACGATTGGGATTCGGACGGGATGAACCGCGGCGACCTTTTGGCTTAGCGGCAATCTGCCATTCCGGCCCCTGTCCAAGTCCTTCCGGCAATGCCAGTTTCGGGACAGACATGTCGATCAGTTTCTCGATACGTTGCATCTTGTGCATATCCTTTTCATTCACCAGCGTAAAGGCTTCCCCTTTGGTATTGGCACGTGCGGTACGTCCAATGCGGTGCACGTAATCCTCTGCATCGTGAGGCACATCGTAATTGATCACCATATTGATCTCCTTGATGTCGATACCGCGGCTCATCACATCCGTCGCTACCAGTATACGAGTACGTTTCGAACGGAATCCGCGCAATACCTCTTCACGGTCGTGCTGGTCGAGGTCGGAGGAGATACCCTGAGAGGCATAACCATTACGTCGCAACGAAGTGACGATATCGTTGATTTTGCTTTTTGCCGAGGTAAAGATAATGATACTGTTGTAGTCGGGGCGCTCTTTGATGATATGGGAGAGAACTCCATTCTTTTGTGTATCATGAGTCAGATACAGATTTTGGGAAACACCTTCCGCCGGTTTTGAGATTGACAAAGAAATTTCCTCCGGATTTACAAGGATCTTCTTTGCAAGCGAGCGAATCTTCGGAGGCATCGTTGCACTAAACATCAACGTCTGGCGCTGGTGAGGAATGTGCTGGATGATTTTCTCAATATCGTCGAGGAATCCCATGTCGAGCATTTTATCTGCTTCGTCAAGGATCAGGTGCTTGATACGGGATAGCTTGATATTTCCCATCTTGAGGAATGCCAGCAAGCGTCCCGGAGTAGCCACCACAATGTCTGCACCGTTTTTAATCGCCTGCTCCTGGATTGCAAATTCCTTGCCGTCGCCACCCCCGTATATCGCCGTCGATGAAACCGACAGGAAGTAGGAGAGTCCCTGTATCTCCTGATCGATCTGAATGGCCAGTTCGCGGGTGGGGACAATAATCAGGGTGCTGGTGGTTGACGTAGGATGCTCTACGATTTTGTGCAGAATAGGAAGTACAAAGGCAGCTGTCTTACCGGTACCGGTTTGGGCACAGGCAATCAGGTCTTTGTTATCCAGTATTTTAGGAATGGCCATCTCCTGGATGGGGGTTGCATTGACAAAACCCATGTGCGAAATGGCTTCAAGTATGTTGTCGTTTAATTTAAGTTCTTCGAATGTCATATTTAGAAATGTTGAATTGTTAAGGGTTGACGTTTAAAGGATAGAATGAAAGAATTTCAGAAATGTCAACCGATAAACGTCTCAAAGGTACACAAAACCAGCCAAAGTAGAAAATATATGTTATTTAAGAGGAATTCCGAATTTGTCAAATGCCCGTTTGGTCGAGAGCCAAAGCGTCACCAATACGGAAATCAGCGAAGAGGAAAAAATTACGATCATAATCATAATCTGGTATTTGATAGCAACCGAGGGCGAACTTCCTCCAAGAATCTGTCCCGTCATAATGCCCGGTAGCGAAATCAGCCCCATTACCGCCATCGTGGCAATGGCCGGATTGAGCGATTTAATCAGCGCCTCCCGCATAAAGTAGCGTTGCGCCTCTGCCGGATGTGCGCCATTGGCCAGAGAAAATAGGTAGAGAGTCCTTTCGCGCTCAATGCCCGAGTAGAACGTATTGAGTGAAATCACGTTCGTGTTTAGAATATTCCCCAGCACCATTCCGCAAATGGGTATAAAGTATCTCGCTTCAAATGCCGATGGCAGATTCAATACGATCCCCAGAAAGAATCCGGCACAGATGACCACCGAAATCAGGATGGCCACCGAGACAGGCATCCAGAGTAATCCGATGCGCTGTTTGCTCCGTTTTACCACTGTGTATCCGGCTGTCAGGATCATAACGATTACCCAGAGCATATTTACCCACGGATTATTCAGCTTAAACAAAAACTCCAGATAAATCCCAATGAGGAAAAGCTGAATGCTCATGCGGACGGCTGCCAGTAAAGTGTCTTTGACCAATCCGGTTTTATAATATTGCAGGTAATATACCGGTATTAGCAACAATAGGTAGCCCAATAACAGGCGGGTGTATGATATGTCCATATTTGAAAATAGTTTTATAACCACTAACAGGTAAAAACTGAGTGAAGCTTCGTGAACTTAGTGGCTTAGTGGTAAATTTCTTAATTTATCGGAATGATTCGGTCAAAAGCCTCTGCAAAGCGCCGGTCATGCGTAACTATTACTACGGTAGTATTTTTCATCTCCTTCAAAAAGCGTATCACCAGATCAACACTTCCGGCATCCAGTGCAGAGGTTGGTTCATCCAGCAGTACAATCGGCTTGTCTAACAACGCAATCAGAGCAAGTAATACACGCTGCTTCTGTCCGCCGGAGATTTCATTCAGCTTTTTATGCAAAATCTCTTTTTCCAGATTGAGAGTGGTAAAAACAGACAGAATCCGTTCATCCGAAACAGTTTTCTTTCGGTTTGCCTTGAAGCTGAAAGGGGAGAGGAGCAGCTCTTTCACCGTTGGATAAGGAAATGAAATATCTTGTGGCAGAAACGCCGTTTTCGCGCGAATTGTATGGATAGAATGTGCAGAGATGGCTTCACTATCTATCCGGATTTCACCGCTTTCTGGTTGCACAAAGCCCAGAATGGCATGTAGCAGCGTTGATTTACCGGAACCGGATTCGCCGACAAAACAGATTTTTTCACCTGCTTTGATGTCTGTCGAGAAGTTATTGATTACGGTCTTACCGTTGTAGGAAATGGTGATATTTTCGAATTGAATCATGGGTTTCAGTTCAAGATAAGTTGGTACAAATGTATGAAAATTCAACAGCCATTTCTCCGATTCTGCTCAATAGGAGTTGATTTGTGGCCGGCAGAGTCTATTTTTATTATCTGACGGCTTTTACCACCCGTTTTTTACATGTATTTTTGCACTCGCAAAACTTAACATTCTATATGGGAAAGAACAAACTCAAGAAATTCAGTGATATGGATACTTATCCTCATGTCTTTCAATTTCCTTTCGCCGCTTTGCAGGAGAACGGATTTGACCTGAAAGGCAACTGGGGTAAGCAGTTTTTCAAAAATGACAATCCGATTGTGCTTGAATTGGGTTGTGGAAAAGGGGAATACACCGTAGGACTGGCTAAATTATATCCGGAAAAAAACTTTATCGGTGTAGATGTAAAAGGTGCCCGTATGTGGTCCGGAGCCAAACAATCGCTTCAGGAGGGTATGACCAATGTTGCGTTTCTCCGCACGGATATTGAGCTGATTCATTACTTCTTTGCTGCAAATGAAGTCTCTGAGATTTGGATTACGTTCCCGGATCCACAGATGAAAAAGGTGCGCAAACGTCTGACATCGACCCGTTTCATGGAATTGTACCGTCAGATTCTTACTCCGAACGGTATTGTACATTTAAAATCAGACAGCAACTTTATGTTTACCTATACCAAATATATGGTGGAAGCCAACAGCTATCCGGTGATTCGTTGCACGGATGATTTGTATCATTCGGATATTGTCGACCCGATACTTTCTATCCGCACATTCTACGAGCAGCAATGGCTGGAGCGCGGACTGAACATTAAATACATTCAGTTTGTTTGTGAACCCAGAGAAAATTTAATCGAGCCGGATGTTGAAATCGAATACGATGATTATCGCAGTTTCAACCGTGGCCGTAGAAGTGATACCTCCAAAAAGAAACAGGAAGATGGCATTATATCCTAATTTAATTCTTGACGCACTAAAAAACGTGCGTTATCCAGGTACCGGAAAAGACATTGTTTCTGCCGGTATGGTCGAAGATGACTTGCGCATCGACGGCAATAAAGTGACCTTTTCACTTGTCTTCGAGAAACCGAATGACCCATTTATCAAATCAGTGGTAAAAGCTGCCGAAACCGCTATTCTTACCTATGTGGGAGAAGAAGTTGAGATAAAGGGGAATATTTCAGTGAAAGCTAAACAATTAGCACGTCCTGAGCCAGCGAAGCTTTTACCTCAGGTAAAGAATATTATCGCCATTTCCTCCGGTAAAGGTGGTGTGGGTAAATCCACTGTTTCGGCTAATCTTGCCGTTGCATTGGCAAAGATGGGTTACAAAGTAGGCCTGCTCGATGCCGATATTTTCGGTCCATCGGTTCCTAAGATGTTTGACGTGGAAGAGGTTCGTCCTTTTCTCGAAAACATCGATGGGCGTGACCTGATTATCCCGGCTGAGAAATACGGCGTTAAATTGCTCTCTATCGGCTTCTTTGTTGATAAAGATAATGCAGTACTCTGGCGTGGCGGAATGGCCAGCAACGCTTTAAAACAGCTGATTGCAGATGCCCACTGGGGTGAGCTTGATTACTTCTTGCTGGATTTGCCCCCCGGTACCAGTGATATTCACCTTACCTTGGTGCAAACGCTTGCCATTACCGGCGCAATCGTGGTTTCTACACCGCAGGAAGTGGCGTTGGCCGATGCACGCAAGGGTATTGATATGTTTGTTGGTGAAAAGGTAAACGTGCCTGTTTTAGGTTTGGTGGAGAATATGGCTTGGTTTACACCGGCAGAACTTCCGCAAAATAAATACTACATCTTTGGAAAAGAAGGTGCTAAGCGCTTGTCTGAAGAGATGAAGGTTCCATTGCTCGGACAAATTCCAATCGTACAAAGTATCTGTGAAGGAGGAGACAAGGGTGCTCCAGTTGCTTTGGATGAAAACTCAATGACGGGTCAGGCATTCATACACTTAGCAGAATCGGTGGTGGAGCAGGTGCATCTTCGAAACGAAAAACAAGCTCCAACAAAAAGAGTGGAAGTTAAATAACTCCGTCAACTTTAAGGCGATTTTAATGTGATTTTTAAGGCTTTGTCGAGTGTAAAGGCTTATCTTTGTATAAGCAAAGAAAAACAATACATACTTTCTCTACAAAAGACGCATCAAAGTGATTTCGGTGCGTCTTTTTTTACCGAACTGGCCGTGCAAAAATATTTGCAGAACAAAACGGAGAAAAGCAACAATCTTTATAGAATGCTTTACTCCGTTTTTGTCTTGGATGACGCAAGGGGGGTATTATTCTATTGCATCCAGTTCGGCCTTCATGGCCAAAAGCTCTTCTTTCAGGGTTTGCAGACGGGTAATGATTTCGTGATTTTTGGTGACGCCATCTTTGTTGTCTTTGATTTTCTTTTTGGCCCCATCCAGAGTAAGTCCTTTTTCTTTAACCAAATGGTATATCAGCTTTATATTATCAATGTCTTCTTTGCGGTATGAACGTGTCCCTTTAGTGTTTTTGCGCGGACGGATAATGTCAAACTCTCTCTCCCAGTAACGTAATAATGATTCATTTACGCCAAACATTTCTGCTACTTCACCGATTGAGTAGTATAGTTTCTGATTTTTATTCTCGATAAGTGTCATATTTCTTTCAATATTTTGAATTAGCATGTTTGCTAATTTGTAATTAGTCAAATATTTGTCCGCGGGTTTCAGCTAATTGAATCATGCGGTCGTAATCCCTTGGTGAAAGGTCGAGGAAGTAATAGAGGGCCGGATTTACCGGGCGACCATTTACATGCACCTCGTAGTGAAGGTGAGGGGCGGTTGATTTGCCCGTACTACCCACGTAGCCGATAACCTCACCGCGTTTTACAGTTTGCCCGGCACGAGCCTTGAGTTTGCTCATGTGTGCATATTTTGTCTGGTAGCCGAAGCCGTGATTGATCAAGACGCAATTTCCGTAACCGGAATCCCAGCCTGCTTGTTGTACTCGCCCGTTCCCGGTGGCATAGATTGGCGTACCCACACGTGCGGTAAAGTCCATTCCAGAGTGCATTTTGGCTGTGTGATAGATGGGGTCCACGCGAACACCAAATCCTGAGGAGAGTAGTTTTAGGTCCCGATTCAGGATGGGTTGGATAGCAGGTGTACAAAGTAAACGTTCCTCACGCTTGCCTAATAAACTTACTACATCGTCAAATGACCGTGAGCGCAGATAGATTTGTTTGGCCAACAGATCCATTTTTACAGCAGTTGATTTAATCAGCTTTTCATTTGAAAGCCCGTTGATTTCATCGTATCGGCTTTCGTTTAGAATGGTGATTTGCTGTTTGTCTTGTGTCGGATTTGACTGCAGAATAACGCGGTAAAGGTTGTCGTCACGCTCTTCGATATTTCCCATTACATCCAGTGCCTTGTCCAGCCTTTTGGATAATAATTTGTTTTGCGAAGTGAGTACATCTAGTTCCCTTTTCATTTTTTTATCCGAAGGGGTGTCAAAGTAGAAGGTATAAAGCGCATAGGCGATAATTCCCACCGTGATGCCACTGATAGAGTGACGAACTGCCCCCCAGAAGCGCTCTTTTGCCGTCGGATAAACGCGTTCGTAAGTAAGAGTGGCCGGGTTATATCGGTAAAAGGTTTTCTTTCTCATCGAAAAAATGAAGCTGTTTAGTAAGTTTTATGTGCGAGAATATGGCAAAAATAGGAATTTAAGCTATTTTTGCAAACTGTTTTTGAGATAATTAACCCGTAGGTTGAGATTTTATTTTCAACATCGCTGATTATCAGACAAATAAATATCGAAGAAAGCGGTGCGTAGAATGTATTTACCCTGATGCTGACTGACACCCATTTTTCCGTAACTAACAAATTAAATTATATGTTGACTGCGAAAGAGATCCGCGAATCATTCAAAACTTTCTTTGCCTCGAAAGAACACCTCATTGTGCCTTCTGCGCCAATGGTTATTAAAGACGACCCCACGTTGATGTTTACCAATGCGGGGATGAATCAGTTTAAAGATATCATTCTGGGGAATGCGCCAGCCAAGAGTAAGCGTGTAGCGGACTCACAGAAATGCCTCCGTGTAAGTGGTAAGCATAATGACCTTGAAGAGGTGGGGATTGATACCTATCACCACACGATGTTTGAGATGTTGGGAAACTGGTCATTTGGTGATTATTTCAAGAAAGAGTCTATCGAATGGGCGTGGGAGTATCTCGTTGAAGTGCTGAAGCTAGATCCTAATCGTCTCTATGCAACCGTTTTTGAAGGTTATGCGCCTGAAGGCTTGGAGCGCGATGATGAAGCCGCAGGATATTGGGGGAAATTCCTTCCCGAGGAGCGTATTATCAATGGAAATCGTAAAGATAACTTCTGGGAAATGGGTGATACCGGTCCTTGCGGCCCTTGCTCTGAAATTCACATAGACCTCCGTAGTGACGAGGAGCGCGCCCAGGTAGATGGTCGTTCGCTTGTAAATGAAAGCCACCCGCAGGTGATTGAAATCTGGAATCACGTATTTATGCAGTTCAACCGCAAAGCTGATGGTTCGCTTGAAGCACTGCCGGCTAAGGTGATTGATACCGGTATGGGATTTGAACGCCTTTGTATGGCTATTCAGGGGAAAACTTCCAACTACGATACCGATGTGTTCCAACCTATTATTCGTGCAATTGGTGCTTTGGCGGGAAAAAGTTATGGTGACAGCGAGCAGACCGATATTGCAATGCGTGTAATTGCTGACCATATCCGCACCATTGCATTTTCTATTACTGACGGACAATTGCCGTCTAATGCAAAAGCGGGCTACGTAATCCGCCGTATTTTGCGCCGTGCTGTTCGTTACGGATATACTTTCCTTGGCCAGCACCAGCCGTTTATGCATAAATTGTTGCCGGCGTTAATTGATACGATGGGTGACGCATATCCAGAGTTGATTGCGCAGCAAGATTTGATTCAGAAGGTAATCAAAGAGGAAGAGGAGTCATTCCTTCGTACTCTGGAGACTGGTATTCGTCTGCTTGAAAAGGTAATGGGCGAAGCTAAAGCTGCCGGCACAACCGGTATCAGTGGAAAGGTCGCCTTTACATTATACGATACTTACGGATTCCCGCTCGATCTTACCGAGCTAATCCTGAAAGAAAACGGACTTACCGTCGATTTAGAAGAATTCAGCGCCGAAATGCAAAAACAAAAAGAGCGTGCCCGTAATGCTGCTGCTACTGAAACTGGTGACTGGGTAGTTGTCAAGGAGGGAGATCCTGTTTTTGTCGGTTACGACTTTACAGAATGTGATGCAGAAATTCTTCGTTACCGCAAGATTAAACAGAAAAACCAGGAGCTTTACCAATTGGTATTGGATAAAACGCCTTTCTATGCTGAAAGTGGTGGTCAGGTAGGCGACTGTGGTAAGTTAGTTTTTGAAGGTGAAGTTATCGAAATCATTAATACTAAAAAAGAGAATAACCTCTCTGTCCACTTTAGCGCAAAATTGCCGGCTGATCCTACGCAGGCTTTCAAAGCGGCAATTGATGAGGAAAAACGCAGAGCAACTGCAGCTAATCACTCAGCTACTCACTTGCTGCACGAAGCATTGCGCGAAGTATTAGGTCCTCATGTTGAGCAAAAAGGTTCGTTGGTCACTCCGGATAGCCTTCGCTTTGACTTTTCGCATTTCCAGAAAGTAACAGATGAAGAGTTGCGTGAAGTTGAGCGTATGGCAAATGAAAAAGTGCGTCAGAATATTGCCCTTGAAGAGCATCGTCAAATGCCTATTGCTCAGGCAAAAGAGCTGGGAGCTATGGCTTTGTTTGGCGAAAAATATGGTGATGACGTGCGTGTAATCCGTTTTGGTTCTTCTGTTGAGCTGTGTGGGGGTACTCACGTGTTAGCTACCGGTAATATTGGCTTGATTAAAGTTGTTTCTGAAAGTTCTATTGCAGCCGGTGTCCGTCGTGTCGAGGCTGTAACAGGTGTGAAGACCGAAGAGCTCTTTAATCAGCAACAAGATATCCTTAAAGAACTGCGAGCATTGCTTAATAATGTGCCAAACCTCATCGGTGCAGTCAAAAAAGCGCTTGAAGAAAATAGCGAACTGAAAAAACAGATCGAAGAGTTCATGAATCAGCGAGTCGCTGCAGTTAAAGATGAATTGCTAAAGAATGCTCAAGAGCGTGGTGGCGTGAAGTTGATTCGTTTGGCTGATGAATTACCAGCTGATGCTGTAAAGAATATCGCCTTCCAATTGAGAGGCCAGGTGGCTGAAAACTTGCTTTTCGTAGCTGGTACATTGGCCGACGGTAAGCCGCTTCTGACAGTGATCTTAAGCGATGATCTGGTGGCTAAAGGCATGAATGCTTCAGTAATGGTTCGGGAGGCTGCTAAGCTCATCCAGGGTGGCGGCGGTGGTCAGCCTCACTTTGCAACTGCCGGTGGAAAAAACAGCGAAGGGCTCGATGCTGCGCTTGATAAGATTGTGGCTTTGGCCGGAATCTAACTGAGGCTGTGTACGTAAAGGATTTCAATTTATTGTATGACAATTTGTCGTGGATTCTTGCGATTAACGATTGATTGTTAATTTAACAAACAAAAGAGGCGGTGTAAATTTACTCCGCCTCTTTTGTTTGTTATTTCTTGCACAGCTTTTCCTTAACATATAGTATGAGTTGTTGTCTCTTGGATGGTTGTAAATAACTGATTTACTGTTTGCTGTGAATGAAAGTGATGGGAAATAAAAAAGGGACATTTCTCAATGTCCCTTCTTCAATAGGTTTTCAATAGGTATTAGTTTTTTAAGGTAAAAAAAGATTGTTTAGGTTATTGTCCTGCAAATATCTACCTTTTTCGGTTCGTCTCCAAATAAAAAAACATATTGTACAGCATGTTTTGCAAAGATGTTTCAGTTTTGTGACAAATAAGGCAGTTTTATCTGCGAAACAGCACAAATATAGTGTTGAATTGGAGCGGTTGTACTTCATTTGGTCATAATAATGCTAAATTTCAACTTAGAGATAGCCAATTTGTACAATAAACCGGCTGTTCGTAATAATCTGCCAATGAGATGGGAATGGAGCTTCTATAAAAAGCTTGTGGTTGGTTTCCGGATGATAAATCCGAATCGAGCGAGCGTGCAGAAACATTTCGCTTATTTCCATCTTTTCGGTGAAAATGCGGTTTTGCTTACCATCGCCATGTACCCGGTCGTTGATGATGTAATGTCGAAGTTGAGCCAGATGTTGGCGGATTTGGTGCCAGCGTCCTGTGAGCGGATAAGCATCGATAATAGAGAATCGTGCAGTAGGGTAGCGGTCAGTAGCCAGCGGTAGTTCGAATTGCTTTACCGGAATAAATCGAGTAGAAGCATCCTGAAGATTGCCCCGGTCATTTTTTACCTGGCGTTCACATATAACTTCCTGATGGATCCAGCCGCGAACTAATGCCGAATATTGTTTGTGTAATTCGCCATTAGTCAGTTGTTCGTTGAGCTTTTTTGCGCAGTCTGAAGAGAAAGCAAAGAGTAGCACTCCTGAAGTAGGACGGTCTATGCGATGCACAGGATATAGTTTCCGTCCAATCTGGTCACGAAGCATCTGCAATGCAAATTTTTCGTTCTCCTCTGCAATAGAAGTGCGGTGAACCAGTAATCCGCAGGGTTTATTAATAGCGATTAAACACTCATCTTGATAAAGTATTTCCAGCATACATTGAAATTTGGAGCGCAAAGATAGGGCTTTTCTTCTCCTTCGCGCTTAAACCCGATAAACCCTTTCGACTTTCACGGAAAAATGATTAATTTCGCGCGTTCATTTTAACAAGCATTTATCAGACATACCAAGCATATATTACCGATATGAAAAAATTTAATGAGTATTCCCGTTTTGATTTATCTGAAATCAATAAAGAGATGTTGAAGAAATGGGATGAAAACGATGTCTTTCACAAGAGTTTAGCTACCCGCGAAGGAAAACCGTCATTCGTATTTTACGAAGGGCCTCCATCCGCAAACGGTATGCCCGGTATTCACCACGTGATGGCCCGTTCAATTAAAGACATTTTCTGCCGGTATAAAACAATGAAGGGCTTCCACGTAAAACGTAAAGCCGGATGGGATACGCACGGTCTTCCTGTAGAGTTGGGCGTGGAAAAAGCGCTCGGTATTACCAAGGAAGATATCGGTAGAAAAATCACTGTGGCAGAGTATAACGCTGCCTGCCGTAAAGATGTGATGAAATATACCAAAGAATGGGAAGACCTGACCCATAAAATGGGTTATTGGGTGGATATGAACGATCCATACATCACTTATGACAACCGCTATATTGAGACGCTTTGGTATTTGCTCAAAGAGCTTTACAAAAAAGACTTCCTTTATAAAGGTTACACCATTCAGCCATATTCTCCTGCTGCAGGTACCGGTCTGAGTACACACGAGTTGAATCAGCCGGGATGTTATAAGGATGTCAAAGATACTACCTGTGTGGCTCAGTTTAAGGTAAAAGCTTCTGCTTTGGAAAAACTGAATCTGCCAGAATGGGGTGAAACATATTTCCTTGCCTGGACGACCACTCCATGGACGTTACCTTCCAATACTGCACTTTGTGTAGGCCCGAATATCGAGTATGTTGCTATTCAAACCTACAATCCATATACTCATGTGCCTGAAACGGTGATCATGGCAAAACCATTGGTAGGAACGCTCTTCAGCGCTAAAGCCAATGCCTTGAAGCTGGAAGATTACAAATCAGGTGATAAGCTGATTCCTTTCAATATTATTTCGGAATGTAAAGGTTTTGACCTTGAGGGGCTTGAGTACGAGCAGTTAATTCCATGGATTAATCCGGGAGATGGTGCTTTTCGCGTGATTACCGGAGAGTTTGTAACTACCGAAGACGGTACAGGTATCGTACACATTGCACCTACCTTTGGTGCTGATGACGACCGTGTGGCTAAAGCACATGGCGTGCCGCCGTTGATGCTGATTGATAAAGACGGCAACCGTCGTCCTATGGTTGACCTGAGTGGTAAATACTTCAATCTGGCTGATCTGGATGTTGAATTCGTAAAAGAATCTGTAAACACAGAGCTATATAATGAATTTGCAGGACGCTTCGTGAAAAACGCTTACGATGCGAACCTGAAAGAGGATGATGCAACGCTTGATGTGGACATCTGTGTGATGCTGAAACAGCAAAATCTGGCGTTCAAGATCGAAAAACATACCCACAACTACCCACATTGCTGGCGTACCGACAAACCGGTCCTTTACTATCCGTTGGATAGCTGGTTTATCCGCACTACAGCTTGCCGTGACCGCCTGATCGAACTCAACAATACAATCAACTGGAAACCGCAATCAACCGGTACAGGCCGTTTCGGTAAATGGTTGGAAAACCTGCAAGACTGGAACCTGTCACGCAGCCGTTACTGGGGTACTCCGCTGCCAATCTGGCGTACTGAGGATGGCCTGGAAGAGCTATGTGTGGGTTCGGTAGAAGAGCTTTACAATGAAATCGAAAAAGCCGTTGCCGCAGGGTTGATGGACGAAAATCCGATCAAATCATTCCAACCGGGTGTTTATACCACTGAAAATTATGATAAAATAGATCTACACCGTCCGTTTGTGGATGATATCACGTTGATTTCCGGAAGTGGAAAACCGATGAAGCGTGAGCTTGACCTGATTGACGTTTGGTTTGATTCAGGAGCCATGCCATATGCTCAGATTCATTATCCGTTTGAAAATAAAGAGGCATTTGATAGCAAAGATATTTATCCGGCAGACTTCATCGCGGAAGGTGTTGACCAGACTCGTGGCTGGTTCTTTACATTGCATGCTATTGCAACGATGTGTTTTGATTCAAAAGCATTCAAAACTGTAGTTTCTAACGGTTTGGTTCTGGATAAAAACGGGAACAAGATGTCTAAACGTCTCGGTAATGCTGTGGATCCATTCTCAACAATTGATAAATATGGTTCTGATCCGCTGCGCTGGTATATGATTACTAATGCGTCACCGTGGGATAACCTCAAATTTGACATCGAAGGTATCGAAGAAGTTCGCCGTAAATTCTTCGGTACGCTATACAATACCTATTCATTCTTTGCCCTTTATGCCAATGTGGACAGTTTCGCGTTTGCTGAGGCTGAAATTCCGTACAACGAGCGTCCGGAGATTGACCGCTGGATCATTTCATTGCTGAATACATTGGTAAAAGATGTGGATGAATATTATGCATCTTACGAGCCTACCAAAGCCGGACGTGCTATCTCCGACTTCGTAAACGACAATCTGAGTAACTGGTACGTTCGCCTGAACCGTAAACGTTTCTGGGGTGGGGTGTTGGATGACGATAAAAAAGCGGCATATCAGACATTACATGCATGTTTGGTAACTGTTGCACAGTTAATGGCTCCTATTGCTCCATTTTTCGCAGATAGCCTTTATAATAAATTAATTTCAGACGAGGATAATTTTAAGTCGGTTCACTTGTCTGATTTCCCGGTTTGTCATGCAGAAGTAGTGGACAAAACATTAGAGGAGCGTATGCAACTGGCACAGGATATTTCATCTATGGCATTGGCATTGCGCAAGAAGGTAAATATCAAAGTCCGTCAACCGCTGCATGAGATCAAAATCCCGTATTCGGATGCATCATTAAAAGAGAATATACTTTGTGTAAGCGATATTATCCGTAATGAATTAAATGTAAAAGGAATCGGCTTTATTCCAGCTTCAGAAGGATTTATTGTCCGCAAGATCAAACCGGACTTCAAGAAGTTAGGTCCAAAATGCGGTAAAAATATGAAGCAGGTGGCAGTAATGCTTCAAGAGCTTACACAACCTCAGATTGTGGCATTTGAAGAAGACGGAAATTATGTACTGAAAATCGACAATCAGGAGATTGTGGTTGACCTGACCGACGTGGAATTTATCTCGGAAGATATCCCGGGCTGGTTGGTGGCAAATGAAGGCAAACTAACCGTAGCACTTGACATCACTATCACCGACGATTTGCGTAAAGAAGGGCTTGCCCGTGAGCTGGTAAATCGTATCCAGAACATTCGTAAATCAAGCGGATTTGAGATTACAGATAAAATTAAGATCAAATTATCCAGTCACGAACAAATAAATGATGCGGTCAAAGAATATGCTGATTACATCGCTAATCAGGTGTTGGCAACTGACATTGAACTGGTTGACGAAGTAAAAGATGGTACGGAGTTGAACTTTGATGAATTTATCTTGTTTGTTAATGTAATAAAAGCGTAACCGGTATTGGTATATCTCAAATATTTGTATAATTTCGCAGTATTAGAGAACCGTTTGTAGAACCTTAAAAACTTAGTATTATGTCAGAAAAAACCAGATATTCAGACGAAGAGTTATCAGAATTCAAAGAAATTATTCTGGATAAACTTGAAAAAGCACAGCGTGATTACGATTTGCTTAAATCATCCATCACAAACACGGATGGTAATGACATCAGCGATACATCACCAACCTTTAAAGTATTGGAAGAGGGAGCTGCCACGCTTTCAAAAGAGGAAGCCGGCAGATTGGCTCAACGTCAAATGAAATTCATCCAACACCTTCAGGCTGCGTTGGTACGTATTGAAAATAAAACCTACGGTATTTGCCGTGAAACCGGTAAACTTATTCCGAAGGAACGTCTGCGTGCAGTGCCTCATGCAACATTAAGCATTGAAGCCAAAGACACTCAGAAATAGGAATTTAAATTATTCTATAATTTGCAATTCGACAATGAAGGCTGAATAAAAACCTCAATTGTCGAATTGTTTTTTGCTATAAAGTCACTAAAAATGAAACTTACAACCGGCCATAAGTCCATCTTAATCATCTTTGCTGTATTATTTGTTGACCAATTTGTGAAAATCTGGATTAAGACGCACATGCAGTTGCACGAGTCGATTGAGGTGACCAAATGGTTTTATATCTATTTTACGGAAAACAACGGAATGGCCTTTGGCATGGAGCTTTTCAGCAAGATTTTCCTTTCGTTGTTCCGTATCGTAGCCGTGGGGTTTATAGGGTATTATTTGCATAAGATCATAAAGCGTCAACTCAATACTGGATATATCTATTGTATTTCTCTGATTCTGGCGGGTGCTGCCGGTAATATTTTTGATTGTCTGTTTTACGGGCTGATTTTTGACCATAGCTGGGGACAGGTGGCTGAACTTTTTCCCGTTGGAGGAGGGTATGCCCCCATGTTTTATGGAAAGGTGGTCGATATGCTTTACTTTCCTCTGATAAATACCACTTTACCTCACTGGGTTCCGATTTGGGGAGGGGAAGATTTTATTTTCTTCAGACCGATTTTTAATATTGCAGATGCAGCGATATCTGTGGGGGTGGTCATCTTGATTCTCTTTTATAATAAACAATTAAATGAAGAGACTTCAAAACCGAAAAAACACGAAGATGCGTAAGCAGATTTCCCGAATATTGTGGATAATATTGCTGCTGGCAAGCATTATCGCCTGTTCCAAAACGCCTAAAGGGGTTATTTCAGAGAAGAAAATGGAGAATATTCTTTACGATTGCTATGTCGGTTCGAGTATGACTGAAAACCAGTCAATTGATCCGAGACTTGACCCTTCTCAGGTTAAAAGACAATACCTGTTTTCTGTTCTGAAAAAATATGAAGTATCTAAAGCTGAATATGATTCATCATTGAACTGGTACGCGCAAAATCTTAAAGTCTATTTGAAGGTTTACGACCATGTTATCGCCAGGTTGAAAAAAGAACAGAAGAAAATCCAACTGGAAAAAGGAGAATCGGCTCAACAGCAGGGGAATATTGCATCCGGAGATACTGTAAATATCTGGACAAGAAGCAATCTGGCTTTGTTAAACGAACTACCCGCATTTAGTCACTCATTTGCCGAAATTCGTGCCAATGAGAGTTTTCAGTTGAATGACCTGTATAAGTTTACAGCCAATGTCCGTAACCTTAGAAGTTCAGGGAACTTCTCACCCAAAATGGTGCTGACTGTTTGCTATACCAATGACTCTACTCAGACTGTTAGCAGAAACATCAACAACAGTTCGCGTGTAGAGTTGCAACTGAAAACATCATCAAGCCGCAAGGTTGATAAAGTAATTGCCGGATTTACACAAAACGGTTCAGGTATGGTAATGATTGAAAATATATCATTGCTTCGTATTCACGAAAAGAAGAAACCTTAAATATTCAGTCCTCAGAATTAAGACTGAAGTAACCAAGAAAATAAGCACTAACTGTAACATGACCACATGATATGGGATTACGATTTTTAAGCCTTGCCAGCGGGAGTAGTGGGAATTGCTATTACCTTGGAAATAAAGATTATGGCATTCTGATTGACGCTGGAATAGGGGTAAGGACTATAAAAAAAGCACTGAAGGATAAAGATATACCGTTTGAATCAATAGTTGCATTGTTCATCACACATGATCATGCCGACCATATCAAATCGGCTGGTGTACTGGGTGAAAAATACTATATTCCCGTTTATTCTACAGAGGAAATTCATGTAGGGATGAATAAGAACTACTCGATGACGGAGAAGATTTATCAATCAAAACGGCTGATTACTAAAAATGAGGCCGTTGAGCTGCGTGATTTCATGATAACGCCATTTGAGGTTCCTCACGATGGAACGGATAATGTCGGCTACTTTATCCAGTATAACGGCCAGAATTTTGTCTTTGCAACCGATTTGGGGCATATTCCCAATGATGTGGCGATGTATCTGTCGCAGGCAAACTATCTGGTACTCGAAGCCAACTATGACACGGAGATGCTTAAAAACGGCCGCTATTCGCCTTTCTTGAAACAACGGGTAGCAAGTAATAACGGGCACATGTCAAATAGTGATACGGCTGACTTTCTGGCAACCGTGTATGATGAAAAACTGAAATATGTTTTTCTCTGCCACCTGAGCCAGGATAACAACCATCCGGAATTGGCCTACAAGACGATGGAATATCGTTTAAACCAAAATAATATTAAGCTCGGAAAAGACCTCCATTTAACCGTCCTAAAGCGAACAACGCCTTCAGAACTGTATGAGTTCTAAAAAATACAAGAACAGCGCATCTTCAAAATTGAAAATGCGCTGTTCTTGTTTATGCTTCCTTCCCGACTTCAACTTCCGGGTAAAGTTGCTGCATCAGATTATCCTTATAAATCTTGCCAATGGAGATCTTTCTTCCGGCAATGGAAATCAGGTTCCCTTCTATCACTTCAATCGACTTCAATGCGATAATATAGGATTTATGCACCCGGCAAAAAAGATTGGCCGGTAGTTCCTCTTCCAGCTTCTTTAAAGAATAATAGGCTGTTATTTTCCTTGTTGTCAGGTGAAAGGTCACATATTCGCTTTGTCCTTCGATAAAAATCAGTTCTGAAAAATTGATTCGGTACATTTTGTGATCTGCCCGCACCATCAGGAAATCCTTTTCTGCATGTAGAGATGATTCTGCAACAGAAGAAGCAGTTGCTTGAATTTCAGTCTTTTCTATATTCTTCATACGGAGTCGTTCAATTGCTTTGTTGGCAGCCTGGAAGAAACGGGGGAAGGCAATCGGCTTAAGCAAATAATCTATAGCCTCCAGCTCATAACTTTCCAGTGCAAATTCAGAATAAGCCGTAGTAAAAATGACTGCCGGACGGTTCTTTAGCATTCTAATTAGCTCCAAACCTGTCAGGTCAGGCATATGTATATCGCTGAAAATCAAATCAACACTCTCTTTCTTCAGGAATTCCAGCGTCTCGAATGCATTGGCACAGGTTCCTACAAGTGTCAGATCAGGGATCTTTTGGACATAATCACTCAACAGTTTACGAGCCAGGTGCTCGTCGTCAATTATTAATGTTCTTAGTTGGGACATATTTAAATAAATGTAGTGTTATTCTTAGATTATATATTCTCAGGTGAATTCAGATTAATCAAAAGCTTTACCCGGAACAGATTGTCGCTTTTATTAATCTCCAGAGAATGATTATCCGGGAAGAGCAACTCCAGCCTTTTCTTTACATTATTGATTCCGATGCCGTCGCGTTTAGTAAGTTCGGTTATTAGTTTTTGAGACGGAATCGTATTTTCAGCAATAAATAAAAGTCCGTCGTGATTCTCTGATAACGTAATAGTTATACTCGAATTAGGATTCTGGTCTATGCGACTATGCTTGAAACAGTTTTCCACAAAGGGCTGGAAAAGCATGGGCGGTAGCTGAATCTGTGTGTTGTGAATTGATTTATTGAAAACCACATTCATCATATTTTCGGCCCGTAATTGCTGAAAATCAATGTAATTCTCAATGTAATGAATCTCACGTTCGATGGGAATCAGTTCCGCCTGGCATTCATCCATCACATAGCGCAACATCTCCGAGAGCTTCAGTACGGAATTCCCCGCATTTTTATCCCCCGTGTAAATCATTGAATAGATGTTGTTTAGCGCATTGAACATAAAATGAGGATTAATCTGTGATTTCAGGAATTTCAGTTCCATCAATCCCTTTTCAGTCATCAATTGCTGTGTTCTTTTTTCCTCTTGCTTTACCTTGGAGATTACATGAATGAGGGTTGTGACAAGGAATGAGCCGACAATGGTAAATCCTGTTTTTAGGAGCGGCATAATATCAAATGCCCCGAAAGGAGGCTTGTGCCCGTCAAAAAACATTCGACGAGGACGATGTTCATGTAAAAAAGGCGGTAAAAACCGGTGAATGAGTTCCCTGTCAATAGCAGAAAATATCTGGATAAAAATCAGGATACAAACGATAGATGCGATCACATAAAGGTAATTGCGATGAAATTTGAATAGACGGGGAATCAATACGAAACGGTTCAGAAATGAAATGCCAACCATGCCGAGCAGGCTGAAAAAAGCCAGCAGCAGAGAGGCCGTCAGACTGAAACGGGCATTATTTACCGTCAATAATATAAAAACCGAAAGCCAGAGCAGGAACTCACCTAATTTACTTTCAGTCAGTTGGGAAAAACTGATTTTCTTCATCCGAATGAGATTTTACGTAAAAGTACAAAGATAAGAGGCTAATAATCTAATCTATTCAACCAATGATTCATTCGTATCGACAAAGAGACGGATTTTTTTGATGAAATTCATCTTTGCCTGATTCCTTTCGTAAATGCGTTGATTGATGAAAACCGGCGTTTGGCTGAATTAATTTTCATTCCGGGAAAAGCTGCCTGATATTTGTCACATCAAACTTATCACGAATAAAACGAAATCAACATATGAAACGTATTCAACTATTATTGCTTTTATTAATCTCTGTCGCGGGTACATTTGCCCAACAATGGCAGGTGAAAGGCTCGGTATTCGACGGCTCCTCGAATCTCTCATTGCCGGGTGCCAATCTAACCTTTAATTCTCTTAAGAATGATAAGAAGTACATTGCTACAACCAGTTCTTCAGGGGAATTTACCGTAAACCTTCCAGGTGCAGGGCAATATGAACTCCAGGTTTCATTCATCGGTTACGAGAAGCTGGTAAGAACGATAAAAATAGAACGCGCGGTTCAGAATCTGGGGAAAATGTCGTTAAAAGCCAGTTCAATTACGCTCAAAGCCGTTGAAGCTGAAGGATGCGCAACCCGTGCGATACAGAAAAACGACACGATGGAATACAATGCCACCGCATTTAAAACGCTGAAAGGGAGCACTTCGGAAGACCTGATCGCTAAAATGCCCGGAATTATAGTAAGTAACGGTACAGTCAAAGTCCAGGGCGAAGAAGTGAAAAAGGTATTGGTCGATGGAAAGCCTTTCTTTGATAACGATGTAACGGCTGCATTACGGAATATTCCTTCGGATATTGTTTCAGCCATTCAGGTATTTGACAAAAAGAGCGAACAGGCACAGTTTACCGGTTTTGATGACGGTCAATCGGTGAAGACATTAAATATTGTGACTCGTGAAGATTCCCGAACCGGATATTTCGGGAAAATGACTGCAGCAGCCGGTACGGAAGACAGATATCAGTTGGGAGGTTCAGTAAATTACTTCAAAGGAGACCGTCGCATCACCATTACTGGTCAAAGCAACAATGTCAACCAGCAAAACTTTACACAGGAAGATATTCTTGGTTCAATTGGTAGCGGTAGCCGTAACCGAGGAGGTGGCGGCCCAGACGGACCTCCTCCGGGGGCAGGGGGACCTTTCGGTGGCGGTGGATCATCTGATAACAACATCGGACAGTTGGGCGGTCTATCTACTGTCAATGCGTTGGGATTCAACTATACGGATAAAATCGGCACTAAAGTAGATGTTACGGGTGGATATTTCTTCAATGCATCGGATAATTATGCGACAAAAGATCTGACCAGGACCTATTTTGACGAAACGAATGGCAAACGTGTTTATACGCAGAACAGCACATCCAGTACGCAGACCTACAATCATCGCTTCAATCTGAAGTTTGATTACGCGATAGATGATAAAAACTCGCTGACATTCGTACCCCGGGTGAGTCTGCAAAAAACAAATACGAACAGCACATTGAATGCATCAACTACGACTGATGGTGTTTTATCCAATCAAACATCGACAACTTCTGTGGGGAACGGTGATGGCTACAATATGAGCGGAATGTTGCTTTACCGTCATAAATTCGATAAAGCGGGACGTACTATTTCATTAGGGTTAAACTGTGGTCTCTCGGATAATGATCGGACTTCGCTTTACACTTCGACTTCTCCGGTGTTGAAACAGCAGATTGACAACCTCAGCTCCGGTTACAACTGGGGTGCAAACGTGATGTACACCGAACCATTGAGCAAGAATATGCAATTGATGACCAACTATAATATCAACTACAGTTACAGCGATGCAGACCGCAAAAATTATAATTACAATGGTCTGACCAATATTTACCAGGATTTGGATACAGCATTGTCAAACGTATATAACACCAATTACCTGACACAACGATTCGGAACAGGCATTCGCTTTGCAAATAAAAAAGTGAATACGATGGTTAGCCTGAATTATCAACGTGCTGATCTGGACGGAACTCAACAATTCCCAACTATTGGTACTACATCGAAGAGTTTCTCATCCATCTTACCGATGGCGATGGCAGACATCAAGTTTAACAGTCGGAAAGCGTTGCGTCTGGGACTGTTCTCTTCATCGGCTGCACCATCCGTATCCCAGTTGCAGGACGTGATTGACAATACCAACTCACTTGCTCTGACAAGTGGTAACTCAAACCTGAAAGAGCAGATCAGCACGATGCTGAATGCCCGATATACTTATACATCGCTTACGGGGCAAACCTTTATCGCGATGGTGGGTATATCAAACAAACTCAACTATATTGGAGACTCAACCTATGTGGCTGGTTCGGATCAGACATTGAAAGATGGAATTGTTCTTTCAAAAGGTAGTCAGTTTACCAAACCGGTCAATATGGATGGCTATTGGAGTGTAAATTCAATGCTGACCTACGGTATGCCGTTTGATCCATTGCGCAGTAATCTTAACCTGAGCACAAACCTGAGCTACAGCCGTCTGCCGGGCATTTATAACGGAGCCAGACTGAATACAAACAGCTATAACGTAGCTCCGACGATGGTGATGAGTAGTAATATCAGTGAAAACCTTGACTTTACATTCTCGTATAATGCTTCATGGACGCTGTCAAACAGTACGAAGTCAAATACCTCATACCTGACACAGAATGCCGGATTTAAAATCGACTGGATCACATGGTTGGGAATGACGCTTGGTAGTCAGTTTAACTGGCAGGATTACACCGGATCGACAGAACCTTATTACCTGTGGAATGCCAGCCTGGGTAAGAAAATATTTAAAAACCAGAGGGGAGAGGTTAAGTTCCAAGCGTATGACCTGTTGCACCAGAATAAAGCAATCAGCCATACAATCGCAACTGCTTACGCGGAAGACGCAACGACTAATATACTGAAACCCTATTTCATGCTCTCGTTTGTATATGACCTAAGGGTATTCAATTCGAAATCATAACTTCTCAACGACACGACATTCAATAGAGGTAAATTAGATGTTTAGGTTAGGTGCCGGCGGATAGTGATATTCGCCGGACACAATTCAGATTACATTATTGAAAACGAAATAACTAACGTACAAACTTAAAATTCAAATCAATGAAGAAACAAATTCTGATTGCAGCCCTGGGCTGTATGGCCGGGTTTTGCAGCTTACAAGCACAAAACAAGCCTTCGTGGATTCAAAGTGTCGCTATCGACGGTAAAGTCGATGAGTGGAAAGGCGCCATGCGCTTTTACGACAAGACGGCAAAGATGAAATACGGTTTTGCCAATGATGACAAATATCTCTATCTGGCTTTCCAGGTGATTGAGCCGGACGGGCAGATGAAGATTATGCGCGGGGGACTCAATATTTACCTGAAAACCAAAGTAAAACCGAAATACATCGGAACATTGAAGCTAAACGGACAGAAACCTGACCGCCAGATGATGGAGCAACAGATGGGTGAAAGACCGAAGCAACAGCAACAACAGCAGCAGGAATTTGCGCAGACGAGCGAACAGGATCAGCAGAAAGGTGGTCAGCAAGGCCAGGGAAAACGCGGACCGAATACCGATATGATGAAACAGCTTTACCTGCTGACCAAACCGACCATCGAGACTGAAGGTTTTGCCGAAAGCAATGAGATGATAGTGGCGGGTGAAAATGGAGCTATGGCTTTTCAGGTAGGATGGAATGAGCAGAATCAGATGAATATCGAATGCCGCATCCCATTGAAAGAGCTTTTCGGAGCTAAGTATGATATTGATAAAATATCGGCAAAAGATATCGCACTGATTATCAATCAGACCCAACAGGAGCAAATGCAGGGAGGTCCCGGCGGTGAAGGCGGCCCGCAAGGTGGTGGAATGCCCGGCGGAGGACATAGTGGCCCCGGTGGGGGAGGTCCTGAAGGGGGAATGGGCGGTTCCCGTGGCGGTGAAATGTCACAAAACCGCTCAGCTATGTTTGAGAAGATAAGCATTAAAAATAGTATTATTCTAGCTGTGAAGCCCGAGTAATTCGTTAATCACTTTTTCATAAACTTTTGACTATCAGAAGAGAGAAGAGCAGGAAAGCGTTTCTGCCTCTCTCTTTTTTTGAGATTAATGATGATTATATATCACAGAGGACAACAGAGAAATGCACAGAGAGCCACAGAGAAGTTTATTTACAGAATCCTGTCCTATGTTTTCATTATAGATTTGACAGAGAATCCCCTCATTCCCTCAATACATCATTCCCTCAATCCCTAAACAACCTATGAAACAAACGAAAATTTTACTTTTATTTCTCCTGATTACAGCCTTACAGCGGATTGATGCCCAGGTCAGACTGGACAAGATCGAAGTCAATGGCTGGTATATAGGAACTATGGATCAGGTTTTAGAGAAAATATCCAAGGAAAAAGGTGTCGTATTCAAATACGATAAGGTGAAAGCGCAGAAGATTAAGATTGACTGCCCGCCGTTTCAGCGCACGCTGGAGAGTTTTATCAAGAACATGATCTGTAACGGCAATAAGCTCAAATACTATATATCTGATGACGGCGTGATCTACATCATTGACCAGTGGGAGAAACTGGCTTCGAATGAGGTGAAGAAGGAAGTTGCCTATCATGGCAATGCAGAAAAAGCCAACTTCGCCTTCTCCGGTACGGTGGTCGATAAGGAATCACACGAATCGCTTCCTTATGTAAATGTGCGTGTAAAAAACAGCAAGAACGTGACTACAACCAATGTGGACGGCTATTTTACCCTGCTGAAAGTGCCGACAGATACCTCTACTCTTGTTGTAAGCTACATTGGTTACAAGCCCAAAGAGATTCACCTGACCCCGAATACACCTGTGCATCATGCCGTATTTGAGTTGGAGGCCAATACCGAACTGCTGAGCGAAGTCGTGGTGATGGCAGATAAGCAGGACCTGTTACAGACCAACGAGAAGGTGGGGATGATCAAAATGACCCCACTGAAGATGAGCATCCTGCCCAGTTTGGGAGAAAAGGACATCTTCCGGACTTTCCAGTTGATGCCGGGGATCAGTGCGGCTAACGAAAACTCTTCCGGACTCTATGTGCGCGGTGGGACGCCTGACCAGTCATTGGTATTATACGATGGTATTCCCATTTACAACGTACAACACTTGTTTGGCTTCTTCAGTGCTTTTAACAGTAATGCCATCAAGGACATCCAGCTCTATAAAGGCGGATTTGATGCCAAATACGGTGGTCGCCTTTCAAGTGTGGTGGAAATCACAGGCAAAGAGGGTAACCAGAAGAAGTTTGGAGCAATGGTGGATGTTAGTCTGATGTCGGCAAATGCTTATCTGGAGTTTCCGTTGGGTAAAAACCTCACCTTCCTCTTTGCCGGTCGTCACAGCTGGCAAAGTCCGTTGTATGACCTGATCTACAAGCAATCAACCACATCAAGTAGCGGGTCGATGGCTCCTCCGAAACATGATGGAGGCGGACCTGGTGGTGGTCATGCACCCAATGAAACGAACGCAACCTCTTATTTCTACGATACAAACTCTAAGATTACCTGGCGTCCATCGTCGAAGGATATTCTCTCGTTCAGTACTTATAACGGAAAAGACTACCTGGATAATGCCTTTAGCCCGGGCGGAATGGGCGGGCCTCCTCCGGGAAAAAGCAGCATCACCAGCATGAGCATGACCAATACCGATAATACACAATGGGGTAACACCGGTATTTCCCTGAAATGGTCGCGTAACTGGAGCAACCGGCTCTACTCAAATGCTTTAATCAGTTATTCGGATTATGTGAATGATCGTGACCGGACCAACGAGGGTAGCTATTACACCAGCAGTGGTACTTATGTAGAGTTTACCAAAGGATATGTGGAGCATAACGGCATCAGGGACTTATCACAGAAAATTGATTTCGAATACAAGTTGTCCAACAAGCAATTACTATCATTCGGCTTTGATCACACGACCAACGATGTCCGCTACTCCTATGTGCAAAATGATACATTAACTGTGTTGAGCAAAAAGAACCGGACAAACCTGACCAGTGGTTACCTTCAGGATAAAATTACTTTGCTGAAAAATAGGCTGGAGCTGAATCCGGGTTTGCGTTATACAAACTACGATGTAACAGGTAAAAACTACTTTGAGCCGCGTTTCTCCGGATCGTATAAGGTAAATAACCAGTTGAAGTTGAAGGGATCTTTGGGTAGATATTACCAGTTTGCCAAAAAAGTAACCCGCGAAGATGTGATGCAGGGTGACCGTGAATTCTGGATGATGGCCGACGGTACACAAATGCCGGTCAGCTCATCGAATCTTGCTGTTGCCGGATTTGCATATGAAACAAAGAATTACCTCTTCGACGTGGAAGCCTATTACAAGAAGTTGAAAGATATTTCGGAATACTCCATCCGTTTTGACCAACAGGGGGGAGGCTTTGGTCCCGATGCGGAAACGACTACCAGTCTGAGCGATGATATCAACTATGAAACGAAGTTCTTTACCGGTACCGGCTATTCCAAAGGAATCGACTTCCTGCTTCAGAAAAAATATGGCAACTATACCGGCTGGATGGGATATACCATCAGTGAGACGGTCAACCATTTCCCTGACTTTGGCAATTATGACTTCTATGCCTCTAATGATGTGACGCACGAATTCAAAATCGTCAACACCTACAAGTGGCACAACTGGGACTTTGCCCTGAACTGGATCTTTGCATCCGGCAAGCCTTACACTCGTCCCGAAGGGGTCTATGAAGTGACATTGCCCGATGGATCTACCAAGGAGTATTTCAATGCGACAGTAAAAAACGGTTGCCGTCTGCCCGATTACCACCGCATGGATGTGGCTGCAACCTACAATTTCAAGTTATCGCAGAAATATCCCTGTACAGTCAACTTCTCCATCTTCAACCTCTATAACCGTACAAACATCTGGTACAAAGAGTTCCAGATCGTAAATAGCGAAGTGGTGGAGACGAATGTCAATTACCTTGGAATATTGCCGAATGTCAATTTCAGCATCAAGTTTTAATGCAAAGTCCGAAAGTTATGAAGATAAAACATATATTGATTGCCCTGCTTTTGCCCTTGCTGTTTGCATCGTGCGAGAAAAGCAATATTGCGACAGCCGACTACAATGGGGTAGTGGTTAACGCTTTCCTGAGAGCAGAAGATTCTATTTCCCTGAAACTTAACCGTGAATTTATCATCGACTCCGATGATTCTACCTACGAGCCGGTAAATAACGTTGCCGTCAAGGTCACATGCGACAATATTGCCCATCAGTTGTCCTTTAACGGAGAAGGAAAGTACAGCTCTCCGCTAATCGTACAGGCGGGTAAGACCTACTATCTGTCATTTACTTACTATAATAAGCAAGTTACCGCACAGACCACCGTCCCCACTAAACCCGAAGGTTTTACCGGTGCGGTAGACAGTATTCATGGTGTTGTAAAATGGACGGTAGTCGATACCACCTATTATGCCAAATACACCTGGAATAATCCCAGTGACCTGTATCACTACCTTTCCATCGAGTGTCTGGATGGAAAAACCAGTCCCATCAATCTCAATAACAGTGTGTCAGTCATCCGCTACCTGGAGCCGATAAAGACTACCACTTATTCCCTTTCGGATAAAAGCTTTTCTTACTACGGACTCCACCGGATTGTATTGTTTAAGATTCCGGATGAATATGCCAAGCTTTATCAGCACTATTCAACCAATGCGGAGAGTCTGACTTCACCGCCCACGAATGTTACCAATGGATTGGGCATCTTTACCTCATACAGCACCGACACGCTTTATTTGAAGGTGTATAAATAATAAGTTCGAACCTTTCCCAGCTAAATATAGAGATAGTTATCAGAGCCACAAAGATTCATAAACATGAAATCTTTTGTGGCTCTCTTTATTTTAGTAGCAAGAACTATTATATAAACCACTATAAGTCACAAAATGAAAAGACCTCTGACATATGATGAAAGGACCATCGACATGCGATGAAAGTACCATCGACATAAGGTGAAATGTGTACCGACATATAGTGAAAAGACCACTGACATATGTGGAAATGATGTTTGACATATGGTGAAAAGACCTCTGACGTTAAATCGGAATGGATTGACATGCAAGGAAAAGACCTCAAACATGCAAGGAAAAGACCGAAAGCAAGTAATGAAAAGACCTCAAACATACGAGGAAAAGACCTCAAACATGTAAGGAAAGTACCATTGACATATAAGGAAATGAGTATTGACACCTGGTGAAAAGACCTTTGATATTTGAGGAAAAGAACTCTGACACACTATATAAAGGGTGTTAGAATACAATTCAAATAGTATTAACTATATATCAAATCTACTAATAACTTATTGCAGAAATAAACTTATATCTCTGCTTTAAATATCCACATAATATCTCTGAATAGTCTCTGAAAATGTAAAAATGTTTGTGTAAACAATCTGTTTTTACCTCAATTCTGATAGATTAGGCTTTGTGTAAATATAAATGTTTTGCTGATTTACAGGTTGTTGTATGTCTTTGTGGTATTGTCATAATATTTTGAGTGAAAAAATATAATCAAATTGTTTGGAAATGTAAAACACTTCAGATATCTTTGCCATCAATCAAACGTTTGTTGAATATCACAAACCATTAACATAAAAAACAAATTATGGACAAAAGGAAACGAGCAAAAACGAAAATGTACCATACAACGAATAATGTTATGGATACAGAACAGGTAGCTTTATCAAAATTGCCGGGCTGCACTGAAAATGTGGCAAAATTTAAAAATAGCTTTTCTCAGATTGAAGAGGCAAATGCCCGTTCAGAGTTTGATGGATCAGGAATTACCCAAATTAATCAGGATAACCGGGATAATCTGGAGAATGACACTATATCTGTTGTTGTAAAGGTCAAAGCCTATGCCCGTTATAACAAGGATTACAACTTATTGAATGATATAGATTATACCGCAACCAAATTAAGCAAATTATCGGCTGTCTCACTACTTAATGTTTCCCAGTCAGTTTATATCCGGGGAACTGAGGTATTACCCAAAGCCACAGGATTTGATTTGAAACAGGAGGATCTGGATGCCTTAGATGAAAGTTACAAAGCTTATAAAGCAACTTATAACCAGCCAACAATTAATCGTCTGGATAACAACTTATCAAAGAATAACCTGAATGCTTTATATAAAGAAGCTGATGATACCCTTGAACAGATTGATATCGTAATCGAAATCATCCGTTATACCAATCCGACCCTGTATGAGCGTTATAAAGCCGCTCGCAGAATAGAACCTACAGGTTCTCGCTCATATACCCTCAAAGGGATGGTGACTGATATGTCAGAAAATTCTATCTCCGGAGTGCTGCTTACCTTCCTTGAGGTGGATGAAAACAACACGCTCGTCAGCAGCGAACCGGTCATCACCAAATCAACAGCCGACAAGGGTAGATTTAATGTCAAAACGATCGAAGAAGGGCGTTACCGCGTCACAGCGACCAAAATCGGCTACAAAGCCGCCGAGCAAATCATCAGCATCAATGGCGACAACCCCGATCTGTTTTTCAAACTCGAGACGGTGTGATAAAATTGAAATCCTCAGCTGGCTTTGGGGCTCGCTGGGGATTTTTTTGTTCATAAGAACTTCAACGTTAGTAGCCATACCGGACAGCGGCTTCATGCCGCTTGTCGGGTTGATAAAATGAAGTACCTTATAATAAATTTAGTGGAAGGAATAGGGGATACCGCATGTTTTTTGCTTAAGTATAAAGACAAGCAGTCAGTGCATAGCGCAAGTCTGAGCGCAGCGGGGACTTGTGTTGGAAATCAAAGCAGTCTTTGACTGAAAAGGAGTGGTAAGATAAGAAATCTGAACTAGGCTTCAGTTTGAAAACTGAAACTGTTTTGAGTCCAAGTCCCCGCTGCGCTCAGACTTGAACTAGGGGCTGAGTGCAAGATATTAGACTTGGAAGAAATGAGTTCTTCTTTCGCAAACATATTTACCAAAGTTTATCATTAACTTTGGTATAGGAACAAGATATTGACCGAAATTTATTCTTTAAGCTATGACATACAAGATCTTATTGTTCATCTTTTGTCTCTTCGCTTTTGAGATGAACGCGTTATCACAAACCAGTTCTGGTACCGAAAAAGTTGAAACTGACAGTTTAAAAACTTATCAGATTCAGAAACTAAAACAGGAAATTCAGAAGCTAAAATCCGAGAATTCTATAAGCCCGGGTGTACAGGCCCTTCCCACATATGGCGGAATTGTAACAGCCTTGATTGCTGTATTGGGCACATTTTTCTCATTTTGGAAATACCTGAAAGAAAAGCATACCGAAAACAAAATCCATCTGGAAGCCAAGTTCAATTCGGTAATAAATAATTTAGGCTCATCAAGTCATTCAATACAGGCGAGTGCCGCCGTTTCCCTGTTGACTTTTTTGAACCCGGAGTACAAAGAGTTTCATCACCAGGCGTATTTGATCCTACTTGCCAATTTAAAATCAGAGCTTCCTGACAATGTCAATGCACTTCTGGTAAAAACTTTTGAAAAGGCAATCCGGCTTAAACTTGAAGCCTTACATTCGAAAAAATCTGACGATGGTGGCGGTTACAACATTGAGCTTGACTTAACAAGAGCTAATTTATACAGAATTGATCTTCATGGATTGAACCTTGAAAATGTTGATTTTGCATTCTCAAACCTTCGGAGCGCTAATCTGGACGGTTGCAATTTGAAGAGAGCCAAAGGTTTTAAGACTGACTTAAGTTGTGCCAGGCTTTCACGGACAAATATGGCCGAAGGGCGTTTCGATCAGGCGAATTTTGAAAATGCCCAATTTCATGAAACGAATCTTGTTTCAGCCAAACTCAAAAACACGAATTTAAAAGGAGCAGAATTTCAGCAGGCGCAACTACAAGATGCTCACCTGGATGGATCGGATATTTGTGGTGCTAAATTTGAACATGCAAATTTAAACAATGCCTTTCTAAAAGAAATAAAATACAACAATACTGACCTCATGAGCATATCAAAAGCAAAAGATGCTAGTTGGGAAAAAGCAAATTTCGATAAGGGAACCTTTGAAAAGATAAAACAGTTGCCATTAAATAAAAAGAGAGCTGAATCCAACTGCCCCGATTAACGACGCAGGGTCACAATAAATAACCAAATGGGCTCAGCTCCGAGTTCAAAGATAGTGCAATTTTCTGAATTTGATGTTTTTAGAACAGAAAATAGACTTGGCCTTTGGATTGCAGCACCTTCCCTGTCCCCTGCTAGCGCGGGTCCAATGTCATTAAGTTAAGCGTATAATTATCTAATATTCAACATCCCATCCCATATCGCGCAAGTATAAATAAAAAGCAGTCTGGGGCTAGTTCAAGTCTGAGCGCAGCGGGGACTTGGACTCAAAACCAGAGCAGTTTATAACTGTAAAAGAGCATATCATGAGCCGAAAGTATAAGTTTCGCAATCCTGAAGCAGTTTATTTTGTGAGTTTTGCCACAGTCAACTGGATTGATGTTTTTACCCGACGTGAATACAAAGATATAGTGGTAGATAGTCTGAATTACTGCATCAGGGAAAAAGGTCTGATAGTGTATGCCTGGGTAATCATGAGCAATCATGTTCATCTGGTTATTGAAGGACGAGAAGTTGCTTTGGAAAACGTATTGCGGGATATGAAAAAGCATACAGCCAATAAGATTTTGGATGCAATTAAAAAGAATCAGCAGGAAAGCCGAAGGGAATGGATGCTTTGGATGTTTGAGCGGGCAGGAAAAAAGAATCCAAACAATAGCAAATATCAGTTTTGGCAGCAACATAATCAACCGATCGAACTGACCAGACATGCTTATGGCATCGACGCTGCAATTGATTACGTGCATGAGAATCCGGTAAACGCTGGCTTTGTTTCGCAGGCTGAAAGTTATCCGTACAGTAGCGCTGTTGATTTTGCCGGAGGGAAGGAACTGGTCAATATTGTTCCTTGTTGGTGATACAGCGTCAGTTTATAAACTGAAACTGTTTTGAGTCCAATCCCGATAGTCATCGGGACCCGCTGCGCTCAGAACTAGGGGCTGAGTGCAAGTTTGAAAGAAAAATGAGAAATATGAAAAATAACTACACAATGAATTTTACCCGAACATTCTTTTTAGCCATCATCTTTTGTCTGTTTATTAGTTTTAAAGCTAAGTCACAAACACCTTTCACGATACATGCAGGACCATCTACAGTATTGAACAATAATAAATTCAAGAATCTATCGGTTGGAGTAGATTTAGGAGTCGAATACAAACTGCCAATACAAAAAGATGTCATCAATCTGATATGTAGTGCTGATTTTATGAATGATAAGTATCTATTACCGAATTCGATAAAGACATTTTATTCATATAATGGTGAAATGGGAACATTACCAGAAACGAAATATATCAGAATTTCAAATGTTCCTTTATTAGCTGGAATATCGTTACCTAAGGAGTTATCCGATGAAGTTCATTTGTTTATATCAGGTGCTATTGGTCCTGATTTTATGTTTGTGCCGAAAGTGTCATACACAGCCATTGGTCAAAGTTTTACCGAGATAAAATCTGATGTTAATACTCTATTTACTTATAAACTGAATGCGGGTATAATATTTGATGATCAGTACTCTTTACGAGTTGAATATTTTAATTTTAATGGAAAGGTTCCTGAAGACTTATCACGGAAAGGATTTGCGCATGACCCAATAATTACAGTGTCGTTAGGTATGTCATTCTAATTGGAGAAAAACAGATGAATTTATTCTTGACAGTAAATATCGGAATGTTGTCATCTATTGGGATTCATATAAATCTGAAATTAATTTAGAGTATGCATACAGTGCACCTGTATTTGATTAAAAACAGAGAAATCACGTATAGAGGGGATAACCTCAGCAAACAGATAATCACTCAAACACAAATACCTACAATTATGAAAAAGTTATTCGTATCGTTATTCGCATTCATCGTAATGCAAAGTGCAGCAAATGCCCAGTTTACCAAAGGCTCGACATTTCTGGGAGGAAGTTTCAATTTTACTTCGCAAAAGCAAGGAGGGAATTCATCATCTTCTGCATCTAGTACCAGCATATATCTAACTCCGGAATTAAGCTATATGCTAAACAACAATACCGCTTTAGGTGTCGGACTTAGTCTTTCTAATAATTATCAGAAATCATCGAGTGGTACCAAATACACGACAAACATTATATCTCCGTCATTATTTATCCAGAACTACTATCCGTTAGCTCAAAAGTTATATTTGTCCCTAAAATCAGAAGTGGGATTTGGATGGGCAACAAGTAAAACCGAAAATAGCTCATATAGTAGCAAAGACGAATATAATGTACTGGGATGCAGTATCTCACCTGAGTTAGACTATTTTATTACATCCAAAGTCGGAATGAAAGCGAATTTCAATGGATTTAGCTTCGCTCACTATTACAATGATGAAAACTATTATTCCAACAAGGTCCAGTTTGACCTAAATCCTTCTAACTGGAGTTTTGGGTTCTTCGTAAAACTGTAATTTAGCTCCAAAAAACAACGATAACAGTAGAGACGTGGCCTGCCGCGTCTCTATTGTTATATATAAAATCAACCACTATGGAACCCATTGCAAATAGTCAAACAATCCCTTCTTATTTGGCGCTACATCCGGTAGGCTTCTGGAAAAGAGTCCTCAATTGCCTCATTGATACGATCTGTTACTGTACAATATATTTCATTGCAAAAGACACTTTACTTGAAACCTTCTTTAAAACTTATCCCGAAGATGGAGTCGTAGGTATTCGTTCATCCCAGCTTGTAAATGTACTCATCATGTTTTTCTACTATCTGATCTGGGAGGCATCGTGTGGCAGGACTGCAGGGAAATTCATTACCCGCTCAGTGGTCATTGACGAAGACGGCAATCTGCCCTCATTCAAGACCACCCTCTATAGAACCCTCTGCCGTTTTATCCCGTTTGAGCCTATTTCCGTGCTCATACACGAACGGATAGGCTGGCATGATATGTTTCCCCGTACCCGCGTGGTTGACGTCAATGAATACCGCGCAGAGAGGCAGGAATCTGCGTCTTGATTTTTTGAGGAAACCTTCATAAAGCAGAAAAAACCCAGATTAAACAATCAACCCAACTAAAATCTTACACTATGGGACTATTCTCAGCATTACTCGGCAACGCAGGAGCCGTAAGCCTGGAAGAACTTAACAAACACTACAGTCTGCTACTGTGTGAAGAAGAAGAAATTGAGCTTGGCTTTAAGCTAATCCGTGATACCTTCATCTTCACCAACAAGCGACTTATCCTTGTGGCCAGGCAAGGCATCACAGGCAGCAAAACAGAGTACAAATCCATTTCCTATAAAAGCATTACCCGTTTCAGCGTAGAGACAGCGGGGGCGTTTGACCTTGATGCCGAACTGAAGATCTGGATCTCCAGTGAACAACAGCCCAGTATCACCAAGCAATTTGATAAATCTGTCAATGTATATGATGTGCAGAAGGTACTGGCTCACTATGTATTAAAATAACAGTCTAGTCACCAGGTAAGTAAAAGTCCACACAAACAATAGTAACAATGAGAAAAACAACGATTGCAGGCATATTAATTTCGACCTGCTTATGCACTACACTTTATGCAAATAAACTACTCTTTAAAGGAATGGTGGTCGATATGTATGGTGCTCTCCTGAAAGAGATTTCAATCAAAGTAAAAAACGAATCGAATCTATTCCCTGATAACCGGTTTGCCATTCAGGTGAATAAAGGTGATACGTTAAAGTTTGAGCTGGAAGGTATTACCGTGAAGGATACGGTATTGACAGATACCACTAAGCTACATTTGATCAGAGTAAAACCACAAATGGTGGAAACCGGAGAAGAACTCTATGAGAGCTCTTCAGTTAGATTTCAGGATAAACGGTTTTCTCCGGAAAATTTTATCGATTTGAATCTTCAATACCCTGCTGATGCACTAAAAGATAGCCTTTCAGGTGTAGCACACGTACGTTTCAAGGTAAATGCCGATGGTGAGAAGTACGGTTTTTATGTCCGGCCCTCTCTGTCACCGTCTCTCGATCAGGAAGCTATTCGTCTGGTTCGCTCAATGCCAGGGGTGATTCCAGTGCTTCAAGGCAATCATTATGTGTCGATATATTCATTTGTTCCGGTACGGTTTAATGTCAGAAGTTATCTTTATCAAAGAACGGACGAAGAAAAATCGGTTTCTTCAAACCCAAACGGACTTGACCGTAAGCATATCTACGAAAAAACAGAATTTAAACCCGAATTTCCCGGAGGAAGCATAAAAATGAAGGACTTCATTAGTAAAAGTCTTGTCTATCCGACTGACGTGGAAAAAGGAGAGACAGCAAACGCCGTGGATTTGAAATTTATCGTTGACAGTATGGGAACAATCACGAACCTTTCGGTTTATAGAGGAATCACACAATCTCTGAATAATGCAGCTATACAAATGGTAAATAAAATGCCGAAATGGACTCCTGCAACGATCCAGGGCAAGAGAGTATCTGCCAGGGTAAATCTGTCGGTTAGTTTCAGCCTGAATAAGAAATATCCATTTATGAAATCTGCATTTGATTCGATTGACCATAAAAGAAATGATCCGGGGGCTTTTGTTATCGTAGAGGAGATGCCTGAATTTCCAGGTGGAATAGGACCGATGATGTCATTTTTATCCAGTAATGTCAAATATCCCGTAGAAGCGCAGAAAAAAGGGATTACAGGTATGGAAATAGTCTCCTTTGTTGTTAATAATACAGGTAAAATTGAGGATATTACAGTCGTACGAAGCGTCGGAGCTTCATTTGATGAAGAGTCTATTCGGGTCATACAGAAAATGCCATCTTGGAAACCCGGAAGACAAGGCGGGAATTATGTTTCTGTGAAATTTACACTGCCGATCCGGTTTGCTCTCAAATAAAGTCAGCCCCATATCGGATAAAAAAAGACGCGAAAACATTAAGTAATCACTTAGCGTTTTCGCGTCTTTGTATTTATGAATAGAATGGATTAGAATCCGCCAGGGCCACCACCATCCGGTCTGCCACCACCTCCGGGGAAACCACCACGACCACCGCCATCCGGTCTGAAATCACCGTCAGGACGTTGGAAGTTACGGTTACCACTTCTGTTTCCCATCGTATTGAAGCGATAGTTGAACGAGATCATGTAGTAAGAGGTAAGCGTATTGTACTGAGTATCGGTAATAGCAATATCCGAAACCGAACGGTTGATATTTAATTGTTGACGCAGGATATCATTCATCTTAAAGCGGATTGTTCCTTTCTTATTCAGTATTTGCTTGCTGATTTCTGCATTCCACATCGTTTCATTCTTATTGTATCCGGTAGATAGTCCAGCTTGTCCGGTATATCGCAAATCACTCGCTAATGTAAAACTGTAAGGAAGATAGATTTGTGTATTGAATGAACTACCATAACTCATATTTTCCTGACCTTTACGAGCAGACACGCTATTATCGACTTTCGAATAACGTATATTACCTCTGATCTGAGCATAAATAAAATCATTACGGTAGCTAAATCCCAGGTTCTCATTCAAGTTGATTGTTTTTGATATGTTTCGTTCAATATCGCTTTTACCCAGAGAAATATATCCAATACCATTATTGAAAGATGCATTTGCAAAGCTGTTTACCTGGAATTTACTCTTGCCTATAGGGGTGTTAACCATCAAACCTGCATTCATGTTCCAGTTTCCGTTTTCATTGACAGGACGTGTTGTCTGTGCTCCGGTATTTGCATCATACGTAGATTTATTGATGATGTCATTTACCACAAAACCTCCCTGAATAGTGGCCATGATGGAGCGCATAGCTTCGCGGTTATAGTCGTTATATCTGGCAGAAATATTATTTGAATAGGTAGGTAGCAGATCCGGGTTACCTAATTTAATATTAAGTGGATTGGAGTTATCCGGTGTGGGATCCAGTTGGGTAATACTTGGCTGTGAAGTACGTCCACGGTAGTCAATACGCAGGTTCTGCTGTTTGCTAAAGCGGTAGGTGTAGTTCAGATTCGGAGAATAGTTCATTACATTCCGTTCTTTGCCAAAGTTAACTTTATCTTCCACATAACTTTTACTTTTGCTGTAAGAAGGCTGAAGATCCACCCCGATTGTATATGAATAAGAGGCTTCTGTAGCACGGAAACTTAAACCCAATTGCTGATTGATAAAGTTGTTAGACAGGCTTTTACTATAAGCCGTATCAAGAACATTGTACAATTCCGATAAAGCATCACGGCTATAGGTCATCTTATCTGACTGAGTGATATTTCTGCTTATAGAATAGGAGAGCTGCAGGAAACGATTCGTTCTGAGTGGCTCCATATAGGATGCATATAAACGGTAATTCTTACTTTCGGAACTATTGTTGATTTGTTGATCAAGATTGGATATTGAATCGGCTCTCTGGAAAATCATCTGAGAAATGTTATACGCTACTCCATCACTATTATTATATCCACCACTCAGGCTCATGCTTAACCGACGTCCTTTCTTTTTGAACTGATAGGACATGTCTAATTGTCCGCTCAGGCTGATACCGTCAGCATCACTGATATAAGTACCAGTCTTGCTATTGATTGAGTCTCTGATTTCACCGGCTAAAGTAGCAGAGGTTGACTCTGATTCGCTGTGTGATTTATTATAACTGAACGATGGCGTAAAAACGAATGCCCATGATGAATCGGGAGTGTATTCCATTCTCATTTGTACATTCAGGTTGTTGCTGTTATTTATATTATTACCAGTAGAGTTGACAAAAGAAGTACTGTCTTGAAACAGCTTCTGAGTACTGCTCCGGGTCTTTGCATCAGTATTAAAGTGGTTATACATCGCGCTACCACCAATCTTCAGCTTTTTGTTCAGTTCTGTAGCGAAGTTTGTTCCAAATACATCAGAGGTAGTAATACCATTACCTGCACTCATACCGCCTCCGCGACGTCCCATTTGCTGACCAAATCCTGAGCCCCAGTCACGTGAGCCACGCTCATTGATATTGTTTGCATTTTCAATAAAAGACAACTGGCTGTCATTCAGGAAGCGGTTAACCATTGCACGTGACTGGTAACGGGTACCATTGTCACTTTCCATCACTTCGTGGCCCAGACCACCTTCAGCATTGACCATCCAGCCTTTCTTCATCCCTTTCTTGATGGTCAGGTTGATGACTGTTTCGCTTTCACCATCATCGATACCGGTCAGCAAAGCTAAGTCAGACTTCTTATCTACCACCTGAATTCTGTCGATGATATCCGTGGTGAGGTTCTTGGTAGCCATAGTCGGGTCGTTGCCAAAGAACTGTTTCCCATCTACATAGACCTTTTTCACCTCTTTCCCGGCAACGGTAATCTTACCTTCAGAGTCAATCTCCACGCCATTGATACGCTTCAGCAGGTCTTCAACAACAGCTCCAGGCTGCATTTTGAAAGCTTCGGGGTTGTATTCAATGGTATCTTCTTTTACTACCATTTCTGTGATTTTACCCACCACTGTCGCTTCTTTCAGCATGACCGAATTCTCTGAGAGGGAAATATCACCAAGATTGAAAACCGGTTTAGCTGAACCAATCACTCTTACAACGCGTGTTTCATTATTATATCCCAGAAAGCTAATTTGCAGTACATAATTGCCAACAGTAATATTTTTCAGGGTAAAAGTACCGTTATTATCGGTAGCAGTACCGCCTAACAGGGCAGTGGAACCTTGTTTCATCAACCGGACGGTAGCACCTTCGATAGCTGTCTTGGTTTTGGCATCCAGAATGCGCCCCGTAGCTGTAAACTTAACTGTAGAAGCGGTTGTCGGAGTTGATGTGGTTTGCGCATTAAGCAGCACACTCCAAAGCACGGCGCAAATGGCTGTAAGTACAATTCTTTTCATGAATTAATTATTAATGGATTACGGATATTGTGTTTTCATTGAGTAGGTTTGACAGGAATATTAGAAAAAGGTTTAGTTAAGGGGAATAACATTTCAGAATGAATCTGTCTGATAAGGGTATATTTTCAATAGAGTAGGGCTCTTTTATGGAGCAATTACACCTCATAAAGTCCTAAACTATATACATATAACAAAATGACATGCTTTATGAGTGGTTCTGCAATAAAAAAATCCGCCAATCCTCTGAATATTCAAAAGATTGACGGATAAAATATGGTTTTACAACAAGATGAGAATACTCAAATCAGCCGAATTTGCTTTTCACCAGCTCTTCTAGCTTGACCATCTCGTCTCGATACTGTGCTGCTTCAATGAATTCCAGCTTCTTGGCAGCTTCCTGCATCATCTTGCGGGTCTTTTCGATGGCTTTCTCTAATTGAGCTTTACCCATATACTGAACAACCGGATCGGCGGCCACTTCGATAGTCTCTTTTTCCACGTAAATATCAGGATGTGATTTTCTGAAATCTTCTCCCAGAATCGAAGTACGAGCCTTCTGAATAGCCTGTGGTGTAATACCGTTAGCTTCGTTATAAGCGAGCTGTTTTTCCCGACGACGATTGGTCTCGTCAATCGTTTTGCGCATGCTGTCGGTGATTTTATCGGCATACATGATCACTTTCCCGTTCAGGTTACGTGCAGCACGTCCTGCCGTCTGTGTCAGCGAGCGGTGGGAGCGAAGAAATCCCTCTTTATCCGCATCCAGGATAGCCACAAGCGAAACCTCCGGCAAGTCAAGACCTTCACGTAAGAGATTCACACCAATCAAAATGTCATAAAGTCCATTACGTAAATCCTCCATCAGTCGCACACGATCAAGCGTATCCACGTCGGAGTGAATATAGTTGCATCGGAAATTCAATCGTCCCAGATAGGCATTCAGCTCTTCGGCCATACGTTTGGTCAGCGTAGTAATCAGTACACGCTCGTCACGTTCCACTCGAAGCTGAATTTCCTCCATCAGGTCGTCAATCTGATTCAGACTCGGACGAACTTCAATAATCGGATCCAGCAATCCGGTTGGACGAATGACCTGTTCGACAACGACACCTTCAGATTTAACCAGCTCATAATCAGCTGGAGTAGCACTCACGTAGATGATTTGTTGTGCCAATTGCTCAAATTCCTCGAAACGAAGTGGACGGTTATCAATGGCAGCCGGAAGACGGAACCCATATTCCACCAGATTCACTTTGCGGGAATGGTCTCCACCGTACATTCCCCGAATTTGAGGAATGGTAACGTGGCTTTCATCAATTACGACCAGAAAGTCTTTGGGAAAATAGTCTATCAGACAGAAAGGGCGTGTACCAGGAGCACGTCCGTCAAAATATCGTGAATAATTCTCAATACCGGAGCAATGGCCGACTTCCCTTATCATCTCCAGATCGTATGTAACACGCTCCTGGATGCGTTTTGCCTCGTATTCTTTGCCGATAGAATGGAAAAATTCCACCTGTTTACCTAAATCAATCTCTATTTCACCAATGGCGCGGTTCAGGCTCTCCTTAGTGGTTACAAAGATATTCGCAGGATAAATATTATAACTATCAACAGATGAAAGCGTTAATCCGCTGATAGGATCTACTGTCTCAATGGTTTCTATTTCATCTCCCCAGAAAATAACCCGTAGAATCTCATCCGTATAGGCCAGGAAAATATCCACAGTATCGCCTTTTACGCGAAAATTACCATGCTTAAGCTCTACTTCGTTGCGCGAATAAAGACTGTCCACCAGAGAGCGTAAAAAGGCGTTTCTCGTGATTTTTTGCCCCACTTGGATTACCACCACATTGTTATGAAAATCTTCCGGATTTCCGATACCAAACAGGCAGGAAACCGATGATACAACCAGCACATCCTTACGTCCGGATAGTAGGGCAGAAGTAGCTGAAAGTCTGAGCTTTTCCAGTTCATCATTGATAGCCAGGTCTTTCTCTATATAGGTATCGGTGGTTGGGATATAGGCTTCCGGTTGGTAATAGTCGTAATAGGAGACGAAATATTCGACCGAATTGTGCGGAAAGAAGTTCTTAAACTCGCCATAAAGCTGTGCAGCCAAAGTTTTATTATGGCTCAGAATCAGCGTAGGCTTGTTGACCTTTTCGATAATATTTGCAACGGTAAAAGTCTTTCCAGACCCTGTTACACCTAATAAGGTCTGGTACGGAATACCCTCAAGCACCCCTTTTGTGAGCTGAGCGATAGCTTCCGGTTGATCTCCGGTAGGTTTATATGGTGATTCGATCTTAAATTCCATCACTCCTCGTCTGGGATTACAAACCACAAAATCAGGTAGATAATAACTCCCGAAAATGCAGTAAATACGGTTAATAATGCATAGGCAATACGCACTAAAGTCGGATCCAAATCAAAATATTTGGCAATTCCACCACAAACACCGGCGATTCTCCGGTCATAAGTTCTGCGTAATTTCTTTGTTTCAGTCATGACTGCTATGAATTAGTGACTATATGATACAAAAATAGTACTAAATCGACCGTTTATACGATAGTATATCATTTTATCTTCGAATAATTGCTTATTTCACCGAGATTAAAGACCTTTGTAGAACAAATAAAGAATAAAAATGGCAGTAAAGATTGGAGATAAAGTGCGTTTTCTGAATGCTACCGGTGGTGGCGTAGTAAAACGTTTCATAAATAAGGATTTAGTTGAAGTAGAAGAGGAGGATGGATTTGATACTCCCGTTCTGATTCGTGAATGTGTTGTTATTGAACCGGTAGGAGGTCAGTCCAAACCGTCTTCCACGCCTCAGGTTTCAGCAAAACAAGAAGTCAGAAGACCAACGGTTGAAGCACCTGCTCCCAAGGTTTTAGAAACGCGTGAAGGGGATAAATTAAACGTTTTTCTCGCCTTTCTACCGATGGAACCTAAAAGTCTTCAGAACTCAAATTTTGAGGCATATATCGTGAATGACAGCAACTATTTTCTTCAGTTGTCATATCTGAATAAACCGGCAAATGGCTGGAATCTACGCTATTCGGGGCTAATCGAACCTAATCAAAAGGTATTCCTGGAAGAATTTTCGAAAGAAGAGTTGAATGATCTGGAAAAAATCAGCATCCAGTTCGTTTCTTTCAAGCAGGGCAAAACATTTGAACTGAAGAATCCGGTATCGGTTGATTATAAACTGGATACAGTCAAATTCTATAAACTTCACAGCTTCCGGAGTAATGACTATTTTGACGAGGAGGCCTTAATTTACCCGATAGTAAAAAATGATATTCCTGAAAAACAGATTCAGGTGAGTGCTGAAGAGTTGGAACTTGCCATGAAAGAGAAATCCTTCAATGAAAGACGTCAACCACAAACGATTAATAAAAATCTATCGAATCAGATTCTGGAAATTGACCTGCATATCAATAACTTACTGGATAATACTGCCGGACTCAGCAATGCTGATATGATTCAGTATCAGATGGATAAATTCAGGTCCGTGATGACTGAGAATCTGAAAATCAAAGGCAGTAAGATTGTTTTTATTCATGGAAAAGGGGAGGGGGTGCTCCGAAAAGCTATTCTTGATGAGTTGAAATCGAAATACAAATCCTGCACCTATCAGGATGCCTCATTCAGGGAATACGGATTTGGTGCTACAATGGTTACAATCAGATAAATACAAAAATCCCCACTACTTCATAGGTTGTGGGGATTTTTATGCTTAACAATATTGAGTAAAAGCAGAGGATAATCTTTTCATCGCTTCTTCAATCACCAATCGGGAACAACCGACATTCATTCGCTGATATCCTTCACCACCGGGACCAAAGCTAGGCCCGTGATTAAACCCTAATTTGGCTTCCTGTATTAATATTCTTCGTATTTCATCATCTGACAGTCCTAATTCGCTGAAATCCAGCCATATTAAAAAAGAGGCCTGAGGTATAAATGCTTTGATTTTCGGCAAATGAGCCTTTAAATATTCATCGACATAATTGACATTCTCCTGAATATAATGAACAAGTTGGTTTAGCCATTCTGCACCGTGCTCATAAGCTGCTTTAGTTGCAACAGATGCAAAAATATTCCCTCCACCGATTTCAGCAGCTTCGACCTTGAGTCTGAACTTTGCTCGTAATTCATCATTCGGGATAATAAACGACGCAGAAGCCAGGCCGGCAATATTAAAGGTTTTACTGGGGGCCATAAATGTAATACATTGATTTGCTGCATCTTCTGATATTGTCGGAAAGGGAACATGAGTATTTCCAGGCAAGACCAAATCAGCATGAATTTCATCTGAAATTACCAGAATATTATGCTCCTTACAGATTTCAAGAAGCGCTAATAGTTCCTCTTTGGTCCAAACTCTACCACCAGGATTATGAGGACTGCACAATAACAACATTTTTGTTTTTTCATCAATCAACTGTTTCAGATTTTCCAAATCCATCCGGATTTCACCATTCTTCTGAATCAATTGATTATAAACGATTTGACGGTCATTATTTTTGACCATACTCATAAATGGGGGATAAATAGGGGGCTGTATTACTATTTTATCTTCTGGTTGAGTAAAAGTCTGCATTGCCAGAACGATTCCCGGTAAAATCCCGGGTACATAACCAATCCAGTTTGATTCTACGTGCCAGTTGTGTTTTTGCTTAATCCACTGTGCAATAGGCTGATACCATTCTTTATTTCGTATAGTATAACCCAACACCTCATGGTTTGCCCGTTCGCGAATAGCGTCCATTATAAAGTCTGGAGAACGAAAATCCATATCAGCTACCCATAAAGGTAAAATATCATTGGCTCCGAAGCGAGACTGAAGTAAATCGATTTTATAAGTTGAAGTTCCGGTTCTGTCAATGACTTCGTCAAAATTATATTTCATCATTCTAATTATTGATTTCAATGACAAATATCGGAATTTGTCTGAAAAGAAAAAAGATCCAGGCAATATTTGGAAAGAGCTTGTGTTTTTCCATTTTTGTTTGAAAGAATGACTGAATATTGTTTCTCTAAAAAGTACAACTTTGTTATCTCCCATCTACTTAACATAATATTAATTATGTAACTTTCTAATAGAGTTTTTATTGAGTGGAATTATGCTCGTAAATACTACAAGGAAAGCAAAGTGAAAAGAAGCATGACAAAAACATAAAAAGGCTACCCAATTACTTAGATAGCCTTTTCCATATAAAACAGAGTTTTACAATATCATCAGTATTTGACGTTCAATTCCTCAAGTATTTTTCTGATTTTTTCGAATGTAGTAATTCTTGTTGGAACTAAAGGTAAGCGAAGTCTATTTTCGATATATCCCATAACATGAAGGATGCTTTTTACTCCAGCTGGATTACCATCTACAAATAACAAATCAATCAGTTCCGTAAAACGGTGGTGGATTTGAAGTGCATTAGCATAATCACCATTTAAAGCCAAACGAACCATTTTGCTGAATTCTTTCGGAAAAGCGTTACCAATAACAGAGATAACACCTACAGCACCTAAAGTTATTAGCGGAAAGGTAATTCCGTCATCTCCGGAAATCACCAAAAAATCTTTTGGTTTATTCTTAATAATATCATCCATTTGAGTGATATTACCAGATGCTTCTTTAATGGCTACAACGTTATCAAATTCGCGTGCAAGTCTTAATGTTGTCTCGGCTGTCATATTAACCCCTGTTCTTCCTGGTACATTATAAAGTACTATTGGGAGTTTAGTGGCTTGTGCAATCGCTTTAAAATGTTGATAAATTCCTTCCTGAGTAGGTTTATTATAGTATGGTGCAACCGATAAAATAGCATCAATACCGGTAAAATCATCGTTTTTTAACTTTTCAACGACTGATTTCGTACTGTTACCTCCTACTCCTAAAACGACGGGAACACGACCATTAACACGCTCAACAGCAAACTGGATGATTTGTTTCTTTTCAGTCTCGGAAAGAGTCGGTGTTTCTGCAGTTGTACCCAGCACAACTAAATAATCTATTCCATTATTTATCTGAAAATCAATTAATTTGCCTAACGCCTCAAAATCGATTGATTCATCTTCTTTAAAAGGAGTAATCAGTGCTACTCCCATCCCTTTTAAATTTACCTGTATCATATATTGAGTCTGATTCTGATCGTTAAGATTTGAGTTTGCGAAGATAAGACATAATCTGCTCAGAAAGAAATCTGAAGTCTACATTTTTAGGGGCTTCCAGCATAAAGTCATACAAGTCAAAGCCCTCTTTTTTTATCCCAGCTTTTAGTTTTACCGATGCTTTCGAAATTAAATAGCTCAACGGCAAATAGTTGTGAACCGTCAAATCCAGAAGCATATCAGCATCGGATATTTCATCTAAAAAACGTGTTTCTATCTCCGATTTAGGAACATTCCAGAAGTCCAGATCCCTATTGGAAAAAATAAATCCTCGTATTTCCGGGAAGTTTTTTTCTTTCGCTTCCGAATAAACGACTAAACGACATTCTTTCCCTTCATTCTCCAATTGCGAAACCACATTCTGAATAAACGGATAATCAGCTATTTCGAAAATAAGAACAATTTTCCGTATATCGGAAAAATCTATTATAGCAGCTGTTTTTACCTGCTTCTGGATATTGTTCCTGATTTTATTGGTTATAATACTCTTAATCATTCCCGATCATAGTTAAGAATTCGTCTTCTGATATGATTTTTACTCCTAATTTGGTAGCTTTTTCGAGTTTTGCTGGACCCATATTTTCGCCAGCCAACAAGTAATTCGTTTTAGCTGATATCGATCCGGAGTTTTTACCACCGTTATTTTCAATTAAAGTTTTGTACTCATCCCGGGAATGCTTCGTGAATGTACCACTAATAACGATTGTTAGTCCGGCTAGTTTCTCTGATAAATTTTCAGTTTGAGACTCAGAAATTTCTAATTGTACCCCAGCTTCTTTAAGTCTGGAGATTATCTCGATATTAACCAGATTAGAGAAGAATTCAACTACACTTTGGCCAATTCTTTCTCCGATTTCGTCTATAGAAATAAGTTCTGGTAATTGTGCCTTTTCAAGATTGTCAATAGACTTGAATGCTTTTGCCAGTTTCTTTGCTACAGTTTCCCCAACAAAGCGTATTCCTAAAGCAAATAAAACCCTTTCGAAAGGTACCTTTTTAGAGTTTTCTATACCTGAAATAAGGTTCATTGCAGACTTCTCGGCAAATCTTTCCAGTTTAAGTACAGATTCATATTTTAGATCGTAAATATCTGATATATTATGAATTAAACCGTTTTTAAACAGGAGTTCTGCGGTTTCTCCACCAAAACCATCAATATTCATAGCCTTACGACTAATGAAGTGCTCGATACGCCCCACAATCTGAGGAGGACATCCGGTATCATTAGGACAATAGTGAGCCGCCTCTCCGGCAACACGCACTAATGCAGATCCACATTCAGGGCAAGTATCAATAAATCGTACTTTTTCACCTGATAAATGTCTGTGATTAACATCCACACCGGTAATTTTAGGGATAATTTCACCACCTTTTTCTACAAATACCTGGTCACCCAAGTGTAAATCAAGAGATTCAATAATATCCGCATTATGTAAAGAGGCTCTTTTCACCGTAGTTCCAGAAAGCAGAACCGGAGTCAGATTTGCAACCGGGGTAACAGCACCGGTTCTTCCGACCTGGAAAGAGACTGATTCTAATGTAGTTACAGCTTGTTCTGCCTTAAATTTATAGGCAACTGCCCAACGAGGGGATTTTGCTGTAAAACCTAAGTTCTTTTGTTGATTTAAAGAGTTAACTTTCAATACAATACCGTCTGTTGCAACCGGTAAATTTTTACGTTCAATATTCCAATATTGAATGAAATCATAAATATCTTGGAGAGAACTACATTTTTTGACGGCATTAGAGACCTTGAAACCCCATTTTTCAGCCCATTTCAGGTTTTCAGAATGTTCATCTGAAGGTAAATTATCGCCCAATAAATAATAGAGATAGGCATCCAGTTTTCGCTCGGCAACCAACTGAGGATTTTGAAGTTTCAGTGTTCCTGCGGCTGCATTTCTTGGATTTGCAAATAACTGTTCCTCAGCTCTTTCACGCTCCTCATTTAAAGTATCAAATACACTCCATGGCATTAGAATCTCTCCCCGGATTTCAAACTCATCAGGATAATTATCCCCAATCAGTCTGAGAGGAATGGATCTGATTGTCTTCACATTTTCAGTGACATCATCGCCTTTCTCTCCGTCGCCCCGGGTAACTGCTCTTTGTAATGCTCCATTCATGTAAGTAAGAGAAATAGAAGTGCCATCATATTTTAATTCGCACACTATCTCAAAATCATCATTTAAAGCTTTTCTTACTCTTTCGTAAAAATCAGCAACTTCCCCCTCAGAGTAAGTATTGGAGAGGGAAAGCATCGGATATTTATGTTGGATTTGATTGAAAGATTTGGTAATATCACTACCTACCCGCTGTGTTGGTGAATTCGGATCATAAAACTGCGGATAAGTTTGCTCCAGCTGCTGCAGCTCTTTAAGCAAAAAGTCAAACTTCTGATCGCTGATCAGGGGAGCATTTTGCACATAGTAGTGATAATTGTATTTATGAAGATCAAGACGAAGTGATTCTATCTTATTTTGCATTTCTTCCAGGTTAACCATAGATACAAATATATAAAAATGGACTGAATTTCATGCATGAATAGCCCGTTAGGTTGCAGATTCACTACCTTATGGCTACTTTTGCACAAAATTTAGACTATGAGAATTGATATCATAACCGTTTTGCCAGAGCTGATTCAAAGTCCGTTGAATCATTCCATCCTGAAAAGAGCTCAGGATAAAGGATTTGCTGAGATTCATTTGCACAACCTGCGGGATTATTCTACCGACAAACACCATCGGGTGGACGATTATCCGTTTGGTGGATCTGCCGGAATGGTGATGCAGATCGAACCGATTGACCGTGCTATCTCAGCCCTGAAGGCTCAACGACATTACGATGAAATTATATATACTTCTCCAGATGGAGAAAAGTTTGATCAAAAAATTGCCAACTCTTTGTCTATGACGCAAAATATAATAATTCTTTGCGGACATTATAAAGGCATCGATTTTCGTGTCAGAGAACACTTTATTACCCGAGAGATTTCAATAGGGGATTATGTCCTGACCGGCGGAGAACTGGCAGCAGCCGTTATTTGTGACGCTGTTGTTCGCGTTATTCCTGGAGTTATTTCAGACGAACAATCTGCATTGTCCGATTCGTTTCAGGATAATTTGCTTGCTCCACCCGTTTACACCCGCCCTGCTGATTACAATGGCTGGAAAGTACCGGAAGTCCTTCTGAGCGGTCACCAACGAAAAATCGAAGAGTGGCAATTGCAGCAATCATTAGAAAGAACTCAAAAACTTCGCCCGGATCTACTTAAATAGCTCCGGGCTATTTTTTTTATATCTCTAATGCGCCAATTATTTCATTTACAGATTTATATCCGTTTTTATTCAAGTATTCATTTAACCCATCAATAACCTTTATTGTTACTTCCGGATCAATAAAGTTGGCGGTTCCTAATTGAACAGCAGTAGCACCTGCCAGTAAAAATTCAACCGCGTCACGCCAGTTCATAATACCTCCCAATCCAATTACAGGGATTTTTACCGCACGGGCAGTCTGCCAAACCATACGCAAAGCAATAGGTTTAACACAAGGACCTGATAATCCTCCTGTTACAGTAGATAATACAGGGCGACGCTTGTCTGCATCAATTGCCATTCCCAATAACGTATTTATCAACGAGACCGAATCTGCTCCTTCTGCTTCAGCTGCACGGGCAATTTCTGTTATGTCTGTTACATTAGGAGACAGCTTAACAATCAGCGTTTTAGGATAAACTTTTCGTACTGCTTTCACAACATCAGCCGCACTACAAGCACAGGTACCAAAGGCCATACCTCCCTGTTTTACATTCGGGCATGAAATATTAAGTTCTATACCAGACACCTTATCCAGTTCGGCAACTTTCTCTGTACAAGCAACATAGTCCTCAATGGTTGAGCCTGATACATTTACAATCAGATTCGAATCAATATCCTTTAAACGCGGATAAATCTCATCAGCAAAGTAATGTACGCCTTTATTTTGAAGCCCTACAGCATTCAGCATACCTGCCGGCGTTTCCGCCATACGAGGGTAAGCATTTCCCTGACGGGGAGCTAAAGTCGTTCCTTTGACAATATATCCACCCAAACGGGACAAATCAAAAAAATCAGAGAATTCTTCGCCAAAACCAAAAGTACCTGACGCTGTCATTACTGGATTTTTCAGCTCCAGTTGTCCTATTTTTACGCTTAAATCTGCCATTGTAAATCTTTTATATTGAACACAGGACCTTCAGTACACACACAAACGTGTCCGTTTACTGTATTTTCCACACAGCAAAGACATACCCCAAAGCCACAGGCCATGGTATTTTCGAGTGAAACTTCACAGGAAATATCTTTTGCTTTGGCATATTTTGCCACAGCCACCATCATAGGCTTTGGGCCGCAAGTGTAAATATGGTCAAACTGCTGATTTTGAAGGATAGAATGCTGAGTCACGTAGCCTTTCTCGCCATGCGAACCGTCTTCTGTCGTTGTATAGACATTGCCATACTTACGGAATTCATCTAATTGAAGAAGATCAGCTTCTGATCGTGCCCCCAGTAAAAAATTAGGCGTAATGCCTCTTTCTTTCAGATATTTGCCCCAGAAAAGCATTGGAGCAGTACCAACACCACCACCGACAAGAACTACCGATTTAGAGGCATTCTCAGGCGTTGTAAAGCTGTTACCCAATGGGAAGACTAAATTAAGAGTATCACCGGCTTGCAATTTGCCTAAAGTACGTGTACCATCACCAACTTTTTGCACCAGAAGCCATAGCTCATTGGTTTCTGCAATGTAATTGTTGATAGAAATCGGACGTCTAAGGAAAGTATTGGGTGATCCTTCCACTTTTATCTCTACGAATTGCCCGGGAAGCATATCGGGTAATTTCTGTGCGGAAGTAAGCTTTAGCAAAAAGTAGTTTGCATTCAGGCTTGTATTTTCCGTCACAGAAAGATCCATGACATGTTTTTTCATTGATTTTTTCCTGTTTTTGGGGTTTGGAGTGCAAAGATACGGGAAAAAATATCAATTATTCAACAGGCCAAATGAAGTTTTGATTGGTCTCTTTTATTTTCGGGAACTTTCCTCCGGCAAGAAAATTTCAAAAGTATTGTCAGAGTAGAAGATCATAATCTTAGAAACTTTCTTATGTAACTCCTTAGTTCTTTTTGAGTATTTATCATCTTCAAACTGAATGGAAGCGATGGTAGGAGATTTTTGTAATTCGTCTTTTATTGAATCGGCCTCATCAACCTTCTTCTCAACGACATCCTTTTGTTCAAAATCATCAAATAACCCAGGCTGTTGAGCCTGAATCCCCTTATACATAGTCCCTTTCCCAAACAATAACCATTCAGAATTAATATCCTGATATCGCTCCAAAATCTTCGAAACGATATCTAAGCTAGGATTATTCCGTCCTGTCATGGTATGAGTCATTGTAGGACGTTTCACCCCAATCTCATCTGCAAAAGCACTTACTGACAGTTGCTTTTCATCCATAACCTTTTGTATGCGTGTTAACATAATTGCAAAAGTTAATTATTTACCAGTTTACAAAGATAACAATACAAAACGAAACAACAAAACAGATGTGAATTTATTTTTGAAACAAGTAATTTACAAATACAATCGGTCATTCGTTTACATTTGCAATCCATCTACACACACTTGTTGCGATACTTTTGTAAACGAATTACGCATCAATCGCCCTTAAACTTTAACCGAACTTCACTTAAATTCAATTACAATCTGATACACTGCGATATACACTTATACACTTGTAGTAAAACGAATTATAGTCACATCCATGCACTAAACAAAAGTATCATAGTTTAAGCCACAAAAGCCGATAATAAAGTTATCACATTGATAAACATTGGTTTATCCCCCATGAAACAAGGCATAAAAATAGATTATACATGTTAACACAAACGCCTACTGACAATTGTATTTGTATTATTCCGCATTACAACATATATACAATTTAGTTACTTATATAAATCAACACACTAAAATAATTCAAGCATTATTTAGTGCTTATGGATATGATCTACTGTATTATTGTAATTCAGTTTCCATATACAACCATCATATTTTTGCGTTTATTTAATATTAGAAACATATACCATTCATTAGCCTGATTAATATAGCTGTCGATTTACTTTTGCATATAAAATATAGAGTAGTTATTTTAGAATGAAATACAAATAGCAAAATAAACACCACCCCTATTCAGGGTGACTCTAATAAAGAAAATAGAACGGCTTAATAAAGGGAAGTTATATGATGACAACCAAAAGAAGCACTATAAGAGAGTAGAGAAATATTTTTGCATCAACAAAAATATCCGGAGATTGAGATTAGTAGAAAAAAGGCTTTCTCTGCGCTATTATTGCGCACAAAAGTAAAGACACAATTGGATATTAAAATCTCAGGCGCTACATATCAGATAAACAAATTGATTATCAAATACATAGCGCCTGAATTATTGTATTTAAGAATGAGTCAGAAAAGTAAACTGAGGTATTTTTGTCAATGGAGTATCTTATAAAGCAAAACTTTCAACAAATCCCCGTTTGAGGAACCAGTATCCCCCACTCCTTTCATATTAGCATCACATTCCCGAATCAGGGAAATAATATCCATGGTTTTGAAAGGCGAAAAGTTTCGCAAACCAAACATATAATCTCTTGCCTGAAAAGATTGAATCCTTAATCCCTGCATCACCCCCGCCTCATTCTTATTAGGAAGATAATGACACAACATCAGGTTGCTAAAAAAGTTATGTAATACAATAAGAGTTACATTCAACGGATTGTTTTTAGGATTCTTCTCAAAGTAGAGCGCTATCCGGTTTGCTTTCAAAATGTCCTTCTGAACTACCGCTTTCAAAAACTCGAAATTATTATACTCTTTACTAATGCCGATGTTACGCTCTACCAACTCAGGAGTAATTCTGGTTTGATTTTGCGGTATTGTAATTAAGAGTTTTTCCAACTCTCCTGCCAAACGATTTAAATCGGATCCGATAAAATCAGCAAGCATTTGTGATGCCTTTGGATCTATCTTTAGCCCCTTTTTATCAACAAATACATTAATCCAGGAAGGAAGTTGATTGTCGTAAAGTTTTTTGGATTCAAACAGAATCCCATGCTTTTCAACTTCAGCGATAAGCTTCTTTCGACGGTCAAAACTCCCGTTTTTATAGTTTATCACCAGGATAGTCGACTGTAAAGGTTTCTCCAAATAATTGACCAAATCCTCCAGCTTCTTCACCTCCTGAGCCTCTTTAACAACAACAACCCTATATTGGGCAAAACTAGGATAAAACCGGGCTTCATTGATAATATCCGCCACACTCACATCCGCCCCATACCGAACGATCTCATTAAAATCCTTCTCCCCTTCCTGAAGCGCATTTTCAAGAATCGCATCTGTAATTTTATTTATATAAAACGACTCATCACCCATCAAAAAATAGATGGGTTTAAAATCTTTTTTTGCAATTTGAGAGATGATAGTTTCGAAGCTAAGCTGCTCTTTTTTAGCCATTATTAGTCAAATCTTAGGTGTTTAACAGTGGTTCGTTTTTCAAGGAGGATCCTCAGCGCATCTATCCCGATCAGGACATGGTCTTTTACAAAAGACTCATTTACAATCTTATCACTTTTCTCTGTTTTAACCCCCTCGGGAATCATGGGCTGATCTGTCACCAACAACAAGGCTCCTGTTGGTATTTCATTTGCAAAACCGACTGTAAACAATGTGGCAGTCTCCATATCAATTCCCATACACCGGGTTCGCTTCAGATAATTTTTAAATACATCATCATGCTCCCATACACGGCGGTTTGTGGTATATACCGTCCCGGTCCAGTAATCCTTCTCATGATTCCGGATCGTACTTGACACTGCACGCTGAAGACTAAATGCAGGCAAAGCCGGAACTTCAGCAGGCATATATATATTAGAGGTTCCTTCTCCCCTGATGGCAGCAATTGGCAATATAAAATCCCCGATAGAGTTAACCTTTTTAAGCCCACCACATTTACCCAGAAAAAGAACAGCTTTTGGATGGATCGCTGTCAATAAATCCATTATGGTTGCGGCATTTGCAGTCCCCATACCAAAATTGATTATCATAATACCATCCGCAATGGCATTGGGCATATTCACCTCCGTCACTAGCAGGACTTCAAAATGCTCTGCAAAAATCTCAACATACTGATTGAAATTCGTGAGTAAAATATATTCGGGAAAATCCTTTAGTGAACGCCCGGTATATCGGGGAAGCCAATTATTGACAATCTCTTGTTTTGTCTTCATAAAACCGTAATTTTGTGTTTTTAATGGGACTAATGCGACTGCTAAAGCCCCCATTTACCAACAAAAGTACAAAATGTTAAGATTAAACCTTCCGCCTTTTCCCTTTAAAATCGTGCGCAACGAAAGCAACGTTACAATTTTTGATCCTCTACGAAAGAAATACGTAGCGCTAACACCGGAAGAGTGGGTAAGGCAACATTTTGTGCAATATCTGATTAATGAAAGAGGGTTCCCCGGCGCACTTATTGCAAACGAGGTCAGTATAAAATTGCATCGAACATCTAAACGCTGTGATACTGTTGTTTACGACAACCAACTCAACCCTTTGGCCCTGGTGGAATACAAAGCTCCTGAAGTGGAAATTACGCAAAAGGTATTCGAGCAAATCAGTCGATACAATATCGTATTTAAGGTTCCATACCTTATTATCAGCAATGGACTCTCCCATTATTGCTGCCAGATTGATTACGAAAATCAACGGATTTCATTCTTAAAAGAGATTCCAACCTATCAGGAGATTATACAAAACAAATAGGGCAAAGTTTCGAAAAACCTTGCCCTACTCCAATATTATTTTCTAAGCGGATTACTCAACACCAGCCAATTCAGAGTCGATCATTACACGACCACAATATTCGCAAACGATGATTTTCTTTCTCATCTTTACGTCCATTTGCTTCTGAGGTGGAATCTTGTTAAAGCAACCACCACAAGCATCACGCTGAATAGGAACGATAGCCAAACCATTACGTGCATTTTTACGGATACGTTTGAATGCAGTCAACAGACGAACTTCAATGTTGGCTTCCAGCTTTTTAGCTTTGTTACGCAAACGCTCTTCATCCTGTTTAGTTTCTGCGATGATATCATCCAACTCACTCTTTTTAGACTCTAAATCAGCCTTTTTCTCCTGAAGCACTTCTGTACTTGCAGCCAGTTCTTCTGATTTAGTTTTTGATTGAGCCGTAAATTCACGAATGCGTTTTTCGCACAATTCGATCTCAAGCGACTGGAACTCCATCTCTTTTGAAAGGAAATCAAACTCTTTATTGTTGCGAACATTCTCCTGCTGAGCTTTATATTTTTCAATCAGGTCTTTCGCATTATTGATTTCGATTTTCTTAGCGCTAACTTTACTCGCCAAGTCCTCGATTTCATTTTTGTAGTTTTGGATACGGGTCTCTAAACCGGCCACTTCATCTTCCAGGTCCTGAACCTCCAAAGGAAGCTCACCGCGCAGCGTTTTGATTCTGTCGATTTCTGAAAGTATGGTTTGTAATTCGTGCAGTGCCTGAAGTTTTTCTTCCACTGTCATCTCTTTAGTAGGTGAGTCCACTTTTGTCTTCGCAGTAGTAGCCATACGATTTATAAATAATTTATCTGATTAGTTTTACACTCCGTGAAATGAACGGCAAATGTAGGGAATTTTTTCCGAATAATCTCACAAATAAGCTCAATTGTATATTGCTCCGACTCATAATGGCCAATATCAGCAAGCAATATCGAATTACGATGATTGAAAAAGTCATGATACTTAATCTCTCCAGTCAAAAAGAGGTCTGCACCGGCTCTAAGAGCATCTATAATCAGAAAAGAACCGCTTCCGCCACAGATAGCAATGTTCGTTACCTGTTTATTTTGCAAGGGTGAATACTTTACAGTAGAAACCTCAAATACCTGTTTGATTTTTCCCAATACAGAAAGCTCATCTTCTGCCCTCTCCAATTCACCAATCACACCCGAACCAACTTGATTCCATTCATTTTCCAATGCTATAATATCAAACGCCGGTTCTTCGTAAGGATGCGCTGAAAGCAAAGCTCGAATCACATTTCCTTTAATATGGCTTGGAAAAATGGTTTCGAGGCGAACTTCCGACTCTTTGTGCATCTCCCCTTGCTGTCCACAGAAAGGATTCGCCCCCTCTCCTGCCCGGAAAGTACCGTAGCCTTCTGAATTATAGCTACACTGATCATAATTTCCAATATGACCGGCACCAGCAGTAAAAAGAGAATTGCGAATAATATCAATGTGTGATACAGGTACAAAAGTCACCAGTTTTAGCAGCTTGCCATCAACCGGAGCCAAGACCTTAATGTTTTTTAGCCCCAGTTTTTCTGCCATTTTAAAACTCACTCCACCCCAGGCATTATCCAGATTGGTATGAGCCGCATATATGACAATATCATTTTTAATGGCTTTTATCAAGCATTTTTCGATATAATCTTTTCCGGTCAGCGATCTTAAATCTTTGAAAACCAGCGGATGATGAGCTATAATCAGATTGCATCCTTTCGTAATAGCCTCATCAACGACAGCCTCAGTCACGTCAATGCAAACCAATGCAGATTTTGCCTCCTGACCGGCATCACCAACCTGCACTCCGGAATTATCGTAACTCTCCTGAAAAGCAAGCGGCGCAAATTCTTCAATTGCAGAGATTATCTCCTTGATTTTAGCCATATCAACTAAATAAGAAAGTCGTAAAGACACAAAGCATCTTTCAATACCCTGCATCTTTACGACCTTGCTCTTTTATTATTTCTGTTCTTTTATATTCAAAATGAGATTCAGTTCTTCCAACTGAGCCGGGTCAATCGGTGCCGGAGCATCGTTCATCACATCGCGACCTGAGTTGTTTTTCGGGAATGCGATGCAGTCGCGAATTGAATCCAATCCGGCAAACAATGACACGAAACGATCCAGACCAAACGCCAAACCACCGTGAGGAGGCGCTCCGTATTTGAACGCATCCATCAGGAAGCCGAACTGAGACTGAGCCTGTTCATCGGTAAAGCCGAGCAATTCAAACATTTTCTTTTGAAGCTTACTGTCGTGAATACGGATGGAACCACCGCCAAGTTCTACACCATTGATTACCATATCGTAAGCATTGGCACGTACTTTACCAGGGTCAGAGTCAAGGAATTGAATATCCTCCGGTTTCGGAGAAGTGAACGGGTGGTGCATTGCAAAGAAACGCTGAGACTCTTCATCCCACTCAAACAATGGGAAGTCGATTACCCAAAGCGGAGCAAATACATTTTTGTCACGTAATCCCAGACGGCTACCCATCTCAAGACGTAGTTCACACAACTGTTTCTGTGCTTTGGTTTTCTCTCCCGGAAGTATAAGAATCAAATCGCCCGGTTGAGCACCACAACGTTCAGCCCATTTTTTCAAATCATCGGCAGTATAGAATTTATCTACTGAAGATTTGAAACTGCCATCAGCCTCACATTTTACATAAATAAGACCTTTGGCTCCGATTTGCGGACGTTTTACAAAGTCGGTCAGCTCATCAATTTGTTTGCGGGTATAGCTTGCACATCCTTTTGCACAAATACCGCCCACATATTCCACTCTGTCAAACACAACGAAATTTTTGCCTTCAGTCAAGTCTTTCAGTTCTACAAATTTCATATCGAAACGAATATCCGGCTTGTCCGAACCGTAATATTTCATTGCATCTGAATAAGGCATTCTTGGGAAATCACCTTTCAACTCCACTCCTTTGATGGTTTTGAAAAGATGTTTTGCCATACCTTCAAAGATATTGAGTACATCTTCCTGCTCCACAAACGACATTTCGCAGTCAATTTGGGTAAATTCAGGCTGACGGTCTGCTCGCAAATCTTCATCACGGAAACATTTTGCAATCTGGAAGTAACGGTCAAATCCCGAAACCATCAGCAATTGCTTGAATAACTGCGGTGATTGTGGAAGAGCGTAAAACTGTCCCGGATTCATACGTGATGGAACCACAAAGTCGCGCGCACCTTCAGGTGTAGATTTGATCAAAATCGGAGTTTCTACTTCTAAGAAGTTTTGCTGATCAAGGTAACGACGGGTTTCAAATGCCATTTTATGGCGAAGCTCCAGATTAGCCCGTACCGGATTTCTTCTCAAATCCAGATAACGGTATTGCATACGGATATCATCACCCCCATCGGTCTCATCTTCGATAGTAAACGGTGGAACATCCGACGCATTCAATATATTCAATTGACTTACAATAATTTCGATTTCGCCGGTTGCAATATTGGCATTTTTGCTTGAACGCTCTTTTACTGTACCGATTGCCTGAATTACAAATTCACGGCCCAATTTATTAGCCTTTTCGCATAACTCGGCATCAACCTCCTGATTGAATACTAACTGAGTTACGCCATAACGGTCACGGAGATCCACAAAGGTCATCCCTCCCATTTTACGAATTTTCTGAACCCACCCGGAAAGGGTAACAACCTGATCTACATCAGTTAGGCGCAACTCGCCGCAAGTACGTGTTCTATACATATATTGTGTTTTTTACGATTCCTCGAGTCATTGAATAATACTAACATGCAAAATTAACACAATTCGCCGGAATACCAACGAGGCTTCCTGTCAATCTTTGAAGTTAACAGAACAAAGACTGCATAAGGGTTCCGAGAGGTTTTTATCAAAAAATCAGTGTCTCGAAGATGTCCATCCGCATTTTTCAAAAAAATATTTTCACACTCAATCCCGTGTTACACAAACAGAAGGCTCTTCAACAAAGCGATTCACGAATAAAAAACTCAAAATAAATTTGGAAGTTATTGAACAAATCCCCTATCTTTGCACCCGAAATCAAAACGGGGTGTAGCGCAGTCCGGTTAGCGCATCTGGTTTGGGACCAGAGGGTCGGGAGTTCGAATCTCTCCACCCCGACAAAAATAATCACTGAATAAGTGAGATTTCAAAAAAACATAAAATCAACTATTACAGTTGAACGCGGGGTGTAGCGCAGTCCGGTTAGCGCATCTGGTTTGGGACCAGAGGGTCGGGAGTTCGAATCTCTCCACCCCGACAAAAATAATCACTGAATAAGTGAGATTTCAAAAAAACATAAAATCAACTATTACAGTTGAACGCGGGGTGTAGCGCAGTCCGGTTAGCGCATCTGGTTTGGGACCAGAGGGTCGGGAGTTCGAATCTCTCCACCCCGACAAAAATAATCACTGAATAAGTGAGATTTCAAAAAAACATAAAATCAACTATTACAGTTGAACGCGGGGTGTAGCGCAGTCCGGTTAGCGCATCTGGTTTGGGACCAGAGGGTCGGGAGTTCGAATCTCTCCACCCCGACAAAGAAAAGAATCACAAGAATTGTGGTTCTTTTCTTTTTTTACCCCATTTGAAAATTCTTATTCCAAAACGCACCTTCCTCTTATTCATTTTGTTATATCATTATATCTGCAAGAATGACACAACAATGAACAAATTTATCACGCTTATAATCATCACTTTATCCAATATATTTTATCTGCCATCACAGTCTGTGGGTTTGGTCCTAAGTGGCGGAGGCGCAAAGGGTATTGCCCATATTGGCATCATCAAAGCACTGGAAGACAACAATATACCTATTGATTACGTAACCGGAACCTCTATTGGAGCTATTATCGGTTCACTTTATGCAATGGGATACTCTCCGGAAGAAATGCTTCAATTAATTAAATCTGAGAACTTTAGGACATGGCAGACCGGAAAAGTGAACGAGAAAGACCTGTTTTACTATAAAATAGACGACCCGACACCTGAATTTGGCCGATTCAGGTTTGAAACAACCGATTCCACCCGGGCAAAAACCTACTTTCTACCAGTCAGCCTGATTAATCCGATCCAAATGAACCTGGGTATTCTAAAGCTTTACACCCAGGCCTCAGCTGCTGCCAACAACGACTTTGACCAGTTAATGATTCCTTTCCGGTGTGTCGCGGCTGACATATATCATAAAGAACCGATTATTTTCAGGAGCGGAAGTTTGTGTGATGCAGTCAGAGCATCCATGACATTTCCTTTTGTATTTAAACCCATAGAAATCGATGGAAATCTGGCTTATGACGGTGGTATCTACAACAACTTCCCCGTAGATGTGATGCAAAATGACTTTCATCCTGATTACATAATTGGCAGCGTAGTAGTTAAAGGTAAATACAAACCGGATGAAAAAAATATAATCAGCCAACTGGAAAATATGATTATGCAAAAGACCGATTATTCTATCGGGAATAACCGCGGTGTGGTAATAAGAAGCGATTTGTCAGACATCAATCTGTTGGATTTTGACAAAGCCGATAAGGTCTTTGAGATAGGCTACCGCAAAGGATTGGAGTATGTCAGTCAAATCAAAAGAAATATATCCAGAGACATCCCGCCTGATAGTCTTAGTGCTAAACGATCAGCATTTAAAAAGAGGCTTCCTAATCTGGTTTTTCAAAATGTAATTGTCAAAGGGGTATCCAAAAACCAAACGGACTACATCCTGTTTCAGGTAAAAAATGACGATCGGGATTCCATTAGTTTCGATGATTTCAGAAAGGCCTATTTCAGGTTATTATCGGACGAGAAAATTGCTGAGATTTTACCGGAAGCCATCTTCAACAGAAATACCAGACGATTCGACCTTATATTAAAGGTGAAGATCAAAGAGAACCTTTCTGCGGGAATAGGGGGATTGATTTCTTCGGCCAGTTCCAACCAGGTTTATCTCGGATTGAAGTATCAGGCTATAAAATTTTACAGCTTTGATATTAATGCCGACGCTCAAATAGGAAACAGTTACAACGCCTTTCACTTGTCAGGGCGGGTTGAGATGCCTACTGTCCTACCGTTATATCTTAAAATAACCGTGGGAAGTTCAGCTAAAAAATATTTCGAAAGCAGCCGTCTTTTCTCCAACGAGAATCTATCGGCATACCTCAAACAATCCGAAACCTTCAGTCGGTTAAGTATTGGAACGCCATTCTACTCCGTGGGAAAAGCTATTTTTTCTGCTTCTACCGGGAAACTTACCGATGAATACTCACAAGGAATAACATCTACTGCAAATATAGCATTGGATGAAAGCACCTATAATCTATCCGGACTCTCTGTCCGATTAGAAAAGAATACTCTCAACGCAGTGATGTACCCTACCGCCGGCACAAATGCCTGCTTTCTATTACAGGCATTTACCGGAAAAGAAAGCTTTTATAAAAATGAAAATGAGTATTTACGTCTCCCCTCTCAAACAAGCCACACTTGGGCGCAAGCTGAACTGAGGATCCACCGCTATTTTCAATGCAATAGTAAATACGCTTTAGGCACATTATTAAATGTAGTGGCATCAAACAAATCGCTCTTCAATAATTATGCAGCGACAATACTCCAAGCTCCTGCATTTACGCCAACCCCTCACAGCAAAATGGTCTTTAATGAATCATTGCGTGCAACCAATTACATCGCCGGGGGAATTATTCCGTTAGTAAAGGACATAAAAAAGCTACAACTGAGAGGCGAATTCTACGGATTTCTTCCTTACCGGAAAATAATTTACGATGAAATTAAAAATCCTGCCTTTGATAAAGGTTTTGGCAAATTATCTTACTTTGGCGAGCTTTCTCTTATTTACAATTTCCCAATTGCTTCATTATCAATTTACGGCAATCATTATAGCTTTCCAGGCAACAACTGGAACATGGGTATAAACATCGGTTTCCTGCTCTACAACCCCCATTTTATCGAATAAAAAGCGAAAAATTTCACCGAAATATTTTGGAGGTTTAATCACATTTACTACCTTTGCACACGCAAACGAGAAACAATGGTTCCGTAGCTCAACTGAATAGAGCATCTGACTACGGATCAGAAGGTTACAGGTTTGAATCCTGTCGGGATCACCATTAGTTTCTGTATGAAACTTATCATAAAATCGTTTGTAATACTGCAAATAAAAATGGCTCCGTAGCTCAACTGAATAGAGCATCTGACTACGGATCAGAAGGTTACAGGTTTGAATCCTGTCGGGGTCACTTAATTTTGCAAATACGGAATGGTTCCGTAGCTCAACTGAATAGAGCATCTGACTACGGATCAGAAGGTTACAGGTTTGAATCCTGTCGGGATCACAAAAGTAAAAGCCAATCTGCTAAATATTAGCCGGTTGGCTTTTTTGTTTCCTGAAAATCACACAATACAATTCCATTACCATCCCAAAAGCGACATTTCACAGAAAAATCAGAATAAAGAATTCACAGCTTTTTTGATTTTCACCCCAACTATCTATCTTTGTTATTGTTTTACCGATAGGGTTTCTACTTTTAGAAAATCCTTTTCCAATAAGCTTTTCAAGCATATAATGACATTAATATTTCAACATATTCCCGTTTCAAACTAAAAATTAATCACATGAAGAAAAAGCTTTTAATTGCCGGAGGGATCATATTTGGTTTTCTGGCAATACTCGCCATTCTGCCATTTGCCTTTGAAGGCAAACTGGTGGAAATTATTAAAAAAGAAGCCAACAAAAAGATGAAGGCCAGGCTTGAGTTTTCAGGTCTTAATCTGAGTTTTATCCGTGAATTTCCCAAAGCAACCATCGACCTGAAAGATTTTTCACTTGTCGGTACAGGAGAGTTCAAAGGAGATACACTGGTAGCAGCTGATGAAATCCGTGTAGCGGTCGATTTAAAAAGTATCTTCGGCAGCTCAGGTTACCAGGTTTCGCACATTCTACTTGATCAACCGGTCATCAAACTGAAAGTACTAAAAAACGGGAAAGCAAACTGGGATATCATGATAGAAGATACCACCAAAAAGGCCGCGCCGGAAACCGCATCATCTTTCAAAATGGCTCTTAATCAGGTGGATGTCAAGAATGCACGCTTTGAATACGATGATCAACAGGGCGATATGAATCTGAAGATGAACAATGTAGAACTCGATCTGTCGGGTGATATGACGCAGGATCTGACCAACCTGAAGCTCAAAGCGGATGCGGCAACGATGACCTTTATAATGAACAAAGTCCCCTATATGAAGAATGCTGTTATTCAGGTTAAAGGTGAAATCGAGGCAGACCTGAAAAACAGCAAATACACCTTCCATGACAACACCTGCAAGGTGAATGCCATTGAAGCTGCTATACAGGGCTGGTTTGCCATGCCCAAAGAGGGGTATGACATGGACATCAAGCTGCAAACCAAACAGATCGGATTCAAAGAGATACTCTCCCTCGTTCCGGGCATGTACACCAAAGGATTTGAAGATATTCAGACAGATGGGAAAGTCAGCCTGGACGCTTGGGCAAAAGGACATTACAGCGACAGCATTATGCCAGCCTTTAATGTTGCAGTCAAAGTGGCCGACGCAATGTTCAAATATCCTTCTTTGCCAAAATCCGTTGATCAGATCAATATGGACCTGGTACTAACCAATCCGGGAGGTAGCACAGACCTCACTGTCATAAACCTGAAGAAACTGCAATTCCGCATGGGTGGCAATCCATTCAGCTTAATGGCAAATGTAAAGACCCCTATCAGTAATCCCGATTTCTTGTTAAAAGCAAACGGTACGCTTGATCTCAATATGATTAAGGATGTATATCCATTGGAAAAAGGCACACAACTAAATGGCAAAGTGGTGGCTAACCTTGATTTTAAAGGGAAAATGTCACAAATTGAAAAAGAGCAATACGAGCAGCTCAATGCTAAAGGAACTTTGGGAATCTCCAATATGCTCTATAAGTCGAAAGAGTATCCCGATGTATTAATTAAAAACATGGGACTTAACTTTTCTCCGAAATATGCAGAGCTCACCGGCTTAAATATGAAATTCGGCAAAAGCGATATTTCCGCTACCGGCAAACTGGAAAACTTCATCGCCTACGCATTGAAAAACAAGACATTAAAAGGCTCGTTGAATATGAATTCAAATCTTCTGGATCTTAATGAATTGATGGGCTCTTCATCTTCGTCAAAGAAAGACACTTCAGCAATGTCGGCATTTGAAGTTCCCAAGAACATAGATTTTACAATGTCAGCCAATATCAGAAAGATTCTTTACGATAAAATGACCCTGGAAAATGCTACCGGTAAACTGCTGGTGAAAGACGGACGCGTGGATTTAAGCGGTGTACGTGTTAATGCTTTTGGTGGAACCATCGAAACATCCGGCTATTACAGCACAGCTACCAATCCGAAGAAACCGGAAATCAGCCTCGGGCTGAATATCGTAAACGCATCTTTCACGCAGACCTTCAAAGAGTTGGATTTCGTGAAGAAGCTCTCTCCTATTTTTGAAAAAACGTTTGGAAATTATTCCGTTAATTTCAACATGAAGGGAATGCTCGACGATAAACTTTCTCCGGACCTGAAAACTTTACTTGCAAACGGTTTGCTGCAATCAAAAGATGTACAGGTTAAGGATGTCAAGGCTCTTTCGGCTTTAGCAACCGCGTTGAAAGACGACAAATTCAAAAACCCTTCCATTAAAGACCTGAAACTCCCCTTCAAGATCGAAGACGGACAGGTAAAAACAAGCCCCTTCGACATCAAGCTGGGTGATACAAAAATCAATCTGTCCGGTATTACAGGATTGGATCAGACGATTAACTATGCAGGACTGGTTACACTGCCACAAGGGATCTCATCGAAACTGGGCGTAGGCATTAATCAGGTAAACTTTAAAATCGGTGGTACATTTACCAACCCGAAAGTCTCACTCGACTACAAAGCGGTTGCCAAAACGGTTGTGACCTCTCTCGCCAAACAGGCCGCAACGCAAGGTTTGCAAAAAGCACTCGGGGCTAAGAACAACGAGGAAGTGCAGGCTAAAATTGCAGCTATGAAAGCGGATGCCAAAGCGCAGGCTGATAAAATTATTGAAGCGGCTAACGTACAGGCCCAGAATTTGGTAAATCAGGCCAAAAACCCCATAGCCAAATTTGCTGCACAAAAGGCTGCCGATAAAGTAAAACAGGAGGCTCAAAAGAAAGCGCAAAGCATTATTGATGATGCCGATAAGAAAGCGGAACAGATGCAACAGCAAATGAAATGAACGCAAACTTAAGAGTTAAGATGCCGTCTCTATCAAGGAGGCGGCATTTTTTTTGCACTCCATACACCTAGCTACACAAGTAACTCTTTTAAGCGCTGAGTATAATTTAATGTCTTATTTATCCCATGCTTCTTCGGGACAGCTTGGTCTTATCAATCCGTCAAGCGGCCTGAAACCAATGTACGGTGCGCAGCGCTATCGTTCAGCGGCTTCAGGCCGCTTGACACGTAATGAATTTCCACAATGCATACACGACATCAGCCCTATTCTATTATTTAGTTTGGATCAATACAGATAACCTGAGTTCGGGACAAGATTCGTTTTGTAAATAAATTGCATTTTGAGGCTTTGACTTGAAAAATGAGGATCGAAGTATTTGTGAAATCTTATTATTGAGCTTTTCTCTATGAGAGGCTGTGTAAAAACTCACAAAAGGATCAGGTGTCATTGTTTATTCTGCCCCTAAATCTCCTGGAGCGGACTTTTGCAGTAGCAAGAACACATAAATCAGCACATTTATTGACCGATTTAACCAGAATACAGTATTGTTTGCATCATCCCTCCCCACTTTGGGGAGGTCGGGAGGGGTCGGGAGTTAGTTTTTACACAGCCTCTATGAGCGAAAGGCTCAAATCGCATCTCGAAAGACTCGCTCATAAAGAGTCTTTCGATAGGTAACCGACAAACTTTTCTTATCCCGAATTCACGTAAATAGAAAATTCTATCATAATCCATTCGTCCTCATGGAAACTGGCAAAAGCCATTTTCGTGCCGTCCCCTTTACTCTCAGTTATTTATATTCGCCCTGTTTCGCTGACCGATTCCTAAAAAAGGTCTGAATTTACCCTGTTAGCAATTGACAATAAACATATAACATCATACACTATATTTACACGCTATGCGTAATTTAGAACAAAACGAATTTCATCCTATTTCTAAATAGAAATCGCCCTCCTTTTAAATACCCCAATAAAAAAACGATGGTCAATCAAATCTCCCCAAAATGCAAAATAAGCATTTACTATCGCATTAACATTCAATGGCTTCCATCAAACAAAGCAAAATAGCAGACACAACAAATACATCTATAACATTGACTAACAGAGTCAATAAACAAACAAACACAGATATACGAATCAATGACCCAATGATTGATTTTCTAAATATCACTCATGAAAAAATTAGCTATTTTGGTTGTTGCAAACAAAATATTTTACATACCTTTGTTAGGTGTTCATTTATACACCTTCTAAATAGATGAATACAGGTTGAATGAGTTCTAAATCCACATTAAACATTTCTTTAATAAATCAGCCTGTAATCCGGTTTTATTTGTAACCGGATATTCACTGTAAAAAAAGGAATACGTTCTTTGAAAATTTGCTACCGGTAAGCCAGACCCGGAGATGCCCGGATTATCTCTGAATACTAATGAGTGGGAAAATGTGTTTCTGAACTGGATTACGAACGTCACGTGTAAGCTTATACTTAAGTCGGAGTAAAATCCACGCCGTGAGTAAGCCTAAATCATGCGTCAGAACGGTTTCTACGCCGTGAGTAAAGCCAAAACATAAGTCAGAGCTGTTTTCACGCGGTGAGTAAAGCAAATTTGCACACCAGAGCAAAATCCACGCTGTGAGTAAGCTTAAATCAGGCGTCGGAACGATTTCTACGCCGTGAGTAAAGCCAAAACACAAGTCAGAGCTATTTTCACGCCGTGAGTAAAGCAAATTTACACGTCGGAGTAAAATCCACGCCGTATGTAAGCCTAAATCAGGCGTCGGAAGGGCTTCTACGCCGTGAGTAAGCTCAAAGTTAAATGATCACGCTCTTTCCACATTGTGGTACACCGGTACATTTTTTATTCCAATGTGCAATTCAAGCATTCCAACCGTCTATTAATTAATCACATCCTAAAAGATTTAGTTATGAAGCAAATGTTTTTTTCGAGGTTATCTAACCTCCAGTTATCAACTTTCTCGACAAACTTTCTCGAGATTATAGCCAAGTCGAACGCTAATGGCGTTACTTTCGGTAAGCTATACGAGGAGTTATTAACCCAGGATGGGCTGCTATCTGAAGCTGTAAACCGGACTCGCTTTAGCGAATTGACTCAACAGCTCAATTCGATTGGCGCAGAACGTAAAAAGACCATCACCGGCATGAAAGGTATATTGTATAACCTGACAAAATCGCCTGTAAAAACAGAAAGTGAAGCAGCATCCCTGCTGTATAGCGCCTTTTCTGACCTGGGACCTGCGTTAATTCGTGAAGTTCAGAATAAGCAAACAGGGGCGATCAAATCACTGCTTAACACGCTGGCAAAAACCGAGTATGCTGATGCGATCACGAAGACAAACATGGTGAACTGGATCTCTCATTTAGACAACCTGCAGAGTTCCTTTATCACCACAAACAACCTTCGAAACTCACATCAACGTACCATCAACCAGTCTCAGAGTGCTACTTCCATCCGTCCCGGACTGGCAGATGCGGTAAATAAGTATTATGCCTGGGTGTACGGACAAGCCTTAAGTCTTGAACAGGACACATGGACGACTCTCAATGCCGACCTGCGCTATTGTTACACCAAGGCTATCCAGGATGCAACATCTAAAACGACAGAAAGCACAACTACTTCTGGCTCTGACAACACCAGTAGCACAACTACGAATACCAGTAAGCAGCCGGAATAAACAATGCCTCTTTTGCCGGGAAAAGAGCCCATGGAATAGCGTTCGCGCTATGTTATAAGAAGATTAAAATGAATTTCGCCCCGCAACCGTGAGGATTGTGGGGCTTTTTTTGTTGGAAGAGATAGAAAAAAACAAAAGGCAGGTTTCCCTGCCTTGCTTACCTCCGTATTGAAAGACGAAGGCCACTTAAATGTTTTCACAACGGAATAATCCTTATTGTGATTTGCTTCAAAAATCTACAGCAAATATAAACATTTATTCTATACAACATTGCTCAACCGGAATTATTTTATACTTTTAAGGACTAAATAATCGACATATTATGAAAAAGATATTAGGATTGGACTTGGGAACCAATAGTATTGGATGGGCTTTAGTGGAAATAGATGAAAATGAGAACCCTCAATCTATTAAAGGTATTGGAAGTAGAATAATACCTATGAGTCAAGATATATTAGGTAAATTCGATTCTGGAAATTCAATTTCTCAGACAGCAGAAAGAACAGGTTTTCGTGGAACTCGTCGCCTCAGAGAAAGACATTTACTTCGACGAGAACGATTACATCGTGTATTACATATACTGGGATTCCTACCTAAACATTATGAACAATATATCGATTTTGAGAAACGATTAGGCAAGTATCTTACTGATACTGAACCTAAAATTGCGTGGAAGGTAGATGATGACGGAAAATATGAGTTCGTTTTCAAAAAATCATTCTATGAGATGGTTTCAGAGTTTGAAGTAATGCATCCCAATTTATTCGCAGACAATAAATTAATCCCGTATGATTGGACAATTTATTATCTGCGAAAAAAGGCACTAACTTCGAAAATAGAAAAAGAAGAACTCACTTGGTTATTACTCAATTTCAATCAAAAAAGAGGATACTACCAATTACGGGGGGAAGAGGAAGAGGAAAATCCGAATAAACTAGTTGAATTTCACGCATTAAGAATTATTGAAGTTACTGCTGATGAACCTCAAAAAGGCAAATCTGAGATTTGGTACAACCTTATTCTTGAAAATGGATGGATATACCGCCGTTCCAGCAAAACACCATTGTTTGACTGGAAAGATAAAACTAAAGAGTTTATCGTTACTACAGATCTTAATGATGACGGCTCGATAAAGAAAGACAAGGAAGGTAACGAAAAACGCTCATTTAGAGCTCCGTCTGAGGATGATTGGACTTTATTGAAAAAGAAAACGGAATCTGATATTGATAAATATGGACAAACAGTTGGTTGCTATATATACGATACTCTGTTACAGAAACCGACTCAAAAAATTAATGGAAAACTTATTCGAACCATTGAACGAAAGTTCTATAAAAGTGAACTGAGTACAATTCTGAAAAAACAAATCGAGTTTCATTCCGAATTTAATAATGTAGCATTATACAATGCTTGTCTCGAAGAGTTATATGAAAATAATGAAGCCCATCGAAACAATATCTCTAAGCAAGACTTTATCCATCTATTTATCAATGATATAATATTCTATCAACGCCCGCTCAAAAGTAAAAAATCACTTATCAGTAATTGCAAGTATGAATGCCGCTCCTTTAAAGATCTAAAATCAGGAGAAATCAAAAAAGAACCCATAAAATGTATCGCCAAATCTCACCCACTATATCAAGAACTACGTTTATGGAAATTCGTGCAAGATTTACGAATCTTTGAAAGAGAGAAAAATGTAAATGGGAAATTAGTTACAGATGTAGATGTTACTTCTGATTTTCTTTCAAATATTGATGAGTTTGTTGCCCTCTTTGATTGGTTAAACAGCAAAAAAGAGATCAAACAGGATGTATTACTTTCATCTTATTTCAATCTTAAGAAAAAAAGAGGTGAAGAAAAACTTTCTCACCGATGGAATTATGTGGAAGATAAAGAATACCCTTGTAACGAAACGAGATCCTTAATTAGCTCCCGTTTATCAAAAGCAAATATATCTGACGGTTTCCTGAATAACGAAATTGAGCTTGAACTGTGGCATATTTTGTACTCTATTGAGGATAAAACCGAAATAGAGAAGGCTTTAAAATCATTTGCAAGAAGATACAAACTAGGAGATGATTTTGTTGAAGTATTTCGCAAATTTCCACCATTCAAAAAAGAATACGGAGCCTATTCAGAGAAAGCCATCAAAAAGTTGCTCCCATTAATGCGAATGGGGAAATATTGGTGTTATGATCTAATAGATTCAGAGACAAAAGAGCGTATAGAGAAAATACAGAATGGAGAGTACGACGAACAAATAAAAGATCGTGTTCGTGAAAAGACTATTCATCTTAAAGAATATTCTAGTTTTCAGGGGCTGCCTGAATGGCTAGCATGCTATGTCGTATATGGTAGACACGCCGAATCAAGTGATGTAGTAAAATGGGCTACACCGAATGATCTGGAAATTTTCCTTCAGGAGTTTAAGCAACATTCTCTTCGTAACCCGATCGTAGAACAAGTAATTACAGAAACACTTCGGGTCGTAAAAGATATCTGGAAGAAATATGGTGATATTTCTGAAATACATATTGAATTGGGGCGTGAAATGAAGAATCCTGCTGATAAAAGAAAATCGTTGACAGCACAAATTACGGAGAACGAGAACACAAATCTGCGGATAAAAGCCTTATTGTCGGAATTAGTTAATCATAATGATATTGAAAATGTACGCCCCTATTCTCCAAGCCAACAAGAAATTCTAAAGTTATATGAAGATGGCGTCTTAAGTTCGAGCATTGAAATCCCGGATGATATTACCAAAATAGCAAAAATGAGTCAACCATCTCAATCAGAGTTGGTTCGTTACAAATTGTGGCTCGAACAAAAATACAGATCGCCCTATACAGGAGAAGTAATTCCATTAAGCAAGCTCTTTACTGCAGCTTATGAGATTGAACACATTATACCTCAATCCAGATATTTCGATGACTCTTTAAGCAATAAAGTAATCTGTGAAGCTCAAGTAAATAAAGAAAAAGACAATGCGCTTGGATACGAATTTATTAAGAATAATGAAGGCCGTATCGTTGAACTCAATTTTGGGAAGAAAGTAAAAATATTTACTCTTGCTGAATACGAGGATTTTATCAAGCTCAACTATGGAAAGAGTCGTACTAAAATGAAAAAACTGTTGATGGAAGATATTCCGGATGCTTTCATCGAAAGACAGTTAAATGATAGCCGCTATATAAGCAAAGTAATTAAATCACTATTATCCAACATTGTACGAGAGGAAGGGGAAATTGACGCAATTTCTAAGAATGTTATTCCTTGTACAGGAGGCATTACCTCTATTCTTAAACAAGACTGGGGATTAAACGATGTGTGGAACAGAATTGTTTCACCCCGTTTTGAACGATTGAATGAGTTAACTAAAACCTCACACTTTGGCCAATGGACTAATAAAGATGGGAAACGAGTTTTTCAAACAGAAATGCCATTAGCCCTACAGAAAGGCTTCAACAAAAAACGCATTGATCATCGTCACCATGCAATGGATGCCCTAGTTATTGCTTGCGCCACGCGTAATCATATCAACTATTTAAATAATGAATCAGCAAAGCCTTCTTCTAAGGTTAGCCGATTTGATTTAAAAAGCAAACTTTGCTTTAAAGCAAAAACTGACGATAAAGAAAACTACAAATGGATGTTTCATAAACCCTGGGATACATTTACTCAGAATACGCAGTCTGCATTAGAGAATATTGTTGTCAGCTTTAAGCAAAACCTAAGGGTAATAAATAAGACTGTCAATAAATATCAAACCTATGAAAATGGCATAAAAACGATTAAACGTCAGGAAAAAGGTGAAAGCTGGGCTATTCGAAAACCTCTGCATAAAGATACTGTTGCCGGTGTGGTAAACCTTCGGTTCAAAAAGACAGTTACATTATCTGCCGGTATAGATCAATGGAAAATGCTTGTAGATAAAAATCTGAAACTGAAAATCAAACAGCTTATAAATGATGGCTTTGATAAAAAGAAGATCCAGAAATTCTTTGGAAGTCAAAATAATCAATGGATGGGTATTGATATTTCAAAAGTTGATATATATTATTTCAGTAATGAAAAAGATATTCAAGTTGCCTCTCGTGTAAATTTAGACATGAGTTTCGGAAGTAAAAAAATTGAAAGTATTACCGACACAGGTATTCAGAAAATTCTTTTGAAGCACTTAGCCAATTACAATGAAATGAAGAGTGGAAAAGAAATAGAGCACCCCGAATTGGCTTTCTCTCCAGAAGGAATTGAAGAAATGAATAAAAATATTACAACATTGAACAATGGCAAATTCCATCAATCAATTCTTAAGGTTAGAACTTACGAACCGAAGGGAAACAAATTCAATGTGGGAGTAATTGGAAATAAAAAAGATAAATATGTAGAAGCCGCAAAAGGGACAAACTTGTTTTTCGCTATTTATGCTGATGAAGATGGTAATAGAAGCTTCGAGACAATTCCACTAAACATTGTGGTTGAAAGGCAGAAGCAAGGATTACGCGAAGTACCAGAACAGAATGAAAAGGGTGATAAGTTGTTATTTCATTTATCACCAAATGATCTAATATATCTACCTAATAAAGAGAATGTTGACTATAATACAAATTCCATAGATGACTTAAAAAGAATATATAAAATCGTGAGTTTTACAGGTAATCGACTTTATGCATTACCGCAAAATATAGCAAAGTCAATTGTAGACAAAGTGGAATTCACGCAACTTAACAAGATGGAAACGGACATTGTTGATAATCTATCTATAAAACAGTATTGTCAAAAGCTAAAGATCGATAGATTGGGAAATATCTCATTTTGATTATTTCTCTACAATTCACCCGATGACTTTAAGTCATCGGGTGAATAAAAAACGAACAAATATGATCCTCGAAGAAGGGCTACTATACCATATTTATAATCAAGGTAATAACCGGCAGCAGATTTTCTTTAATCGGGATAATTACCTGTTCTTTCTGAAGAAAATCAATCTCCACCTATTACCCCATGTCGATGTATTAGCATGGTGCCTGATGCCGAATCACTTTCATTTAATGGTATATGTGAGGGAGTTGATTATTCGGGGCGCGACTTCAAGTCGCACTCCGAATAGTCAACAAGACCTAAACAAATCAATCGGAATAATGCTGGCCTCATATACCCGAGCGATCAACATTCAGGAAAACAGAACTGGATCATTATTTCGTGATAAAACCAAAGCCGAATGTATTACGAAAATAGATGAAGGCATAACGCCATCATTCAATAATTCTTATGCCGGAACACGAATAAACACTCACATTACCGAACAAGCCTACCAGAAAATCTGTTTCGATTATATTCATCAAAATCCTGTAACAGCCGGATTGACTGACCTGGCTGAAGATTGGGAATTTTCGTCATACCGAGATTATTCAGGTTTGCGAAACGGCAAACTGATCAATAAAGAAAGAGCGAAAGAATTTGGATTGTTTTCTTTTTAGTCGGAGTGCGACTTAAAGTCGCGCCCCGACTAAAAAAACTGTCCCAAAAAATACTTGCCATGATAAAACGCACGCTTTATTTCGGAAATCCCGCTTATCTGAGCAAAAAGAACGACCAACTGGTCATTAACCTTCCCGGGGCTAAAGGGATAGATAATCTCACCGGCAACAATACCGTTCCTATAGAAGATATTGGAGTTATTCTACTCGACCATCAGCAAATCACCATTACACATGGATTAATGGATAGTCTGCTCAATAACAATGTGGCGCTTATCATGTGCGATAAAAATCATTTACCCACCGGGTTAATGCTGCCGTTGGAAGGAAACCTGGTACAATCTGAGCGTTTTCAGGATCAGATAGAAGCCTCTCTCCCACTCAAAAAACAGTTATGGCAACAGACGATTACAGCCAAAATAGCTAATCAAGCTAATATACTGGCAAATCACCGGAATGTAAATATCAAGAATATGGAATATTGGGCTGCTGCTGTGAAAAGCGGAGATGCAGACAACCATGAAGCCAGGGCTGCTGCCTATTATTGGGGCAACCTGTTTCCTGAAATACCTGATTTCCGACGGGAACGAGACGGTATAGCCCCAAACTATTTACTCAACTACGGATATGCTATATTACGGGGAATTATAGCCCGCTCATTAGTATCTACAGGATTACTTCCCACCTTGGGGATTCATCACCACAACCGATACAATGCCTATTGTCTGGCTGATGATATTATGGAGCCTTACCGTCCGGTAGTGGATCACATCGTTGTCGGACTAGTAAAACAGAACCTTCACAATGGCACTTTAACTCAGGATGTAAAAATCAAACTTCTCTCCATTCCCCAGGCAGACGTGTTAATCAACGGACAACGAAGCCCTTTATTCATAGCTGCCTCTCAGACTACAGCATCGTTGTATAAATGCTTCTCAGGAGAACTTCGTAAAATTGCTTATCCTGAAATGGTATTGAATTAAGATGCACTTGCAAATTGGTTTTATTTTGAGCGCGACTTGAAGTCGCACTCCGATTTATTGCCTTCAATATCTTTACAATGGACACAAGGCTTAGTGAATACAGGATTATGTGGGTATTGGTATTTTTTGACCTACCAACCGAAACGAAGAAAGAACGGAAAATCTATACTGACTTTCGGAACAAACTGATTAAAGATGGTTTTACCATGTTTCAGTTTTCAATCTACCTGCGCCATTGTCCAAGCCGGGAAAATGCAGAAGTGCATATAAAAAGGGTAAAAAAGATGCTTCCCGAAAGAGGACATATCGGAATACTTTGCGTCACGGATAAACAATTTGGACAGATGGAGATTTTTTATGGAGAGAAACCTTGCGAAAAGAGTACGCCAGGACAACAATTGTCCTTATTCTAAAACTATCATAAATATCTCTAAATCACAAATCGCCGCTCTGATTTGGCTGATTTATTCTTCCTTTAGAAAATCTCACAACAGAAAAAGCCTCCCGAATTGAGAGGCTTTTCTGTTACATAGCACCTTTTTTTCAGCTTCTAGTTACAGCTTTTTCTTGTTGTGATACAGCATGTTATGCTGCGGTGTGGTGCTTACGCACCATAAAGATAGATTTTTGAAAGCAAATCACAACTGATAATTGCGGTTTGTGGGTTCCCGCCGGGGTGCTTACGCACCATAAAGATAGATTTTTGAAAGCAAATCACAACGAGTTGGTTGGCCGGATGTCTGCGTAATAAGGTGCTTACGCACCATAAAGATAGATTTTTGAAAGCAAATCACAACTTATGACAACTTCTTCCTCTGCTGCTCCGAGGTGCTTACGCACCATAAAGATAGATTTTTGAAAGCAAATCACAATAACCACTATAAATCAATATGTTACAACACTATAAGAAACGATTAAGAACCACTTTATGCAAAAGGAGGCTTATTTTTGCCTTTGTATAGTGCATATTTGCAACTACTTTCTCTTGATTGTTTTTCAAGAAATAGAAGACCGTTTCTTATTCGTTTTTCTACTAAGTAATTTCGTTTCTTAACCGTTTCTTCAATACTGCTTTCAGATACAAAGTTAGTGTTTCTTTTGGCTTTGACAATTCTTGATTTTACGGGAATTATCAAGAAATCAGGGTACAAAAAAAGCCGCTCCAAATGGAACGGCTTCTCGATAAAATCCAACCATGTTAGCAGCGGAATTACGCAACAATGTTTACTGCACCTACAAAAACACTGTTAGCAACATCTTTGCCATCTTCTGTGATGAATCCCAGGTAAACCTGAACGCTATCACCTACCCATTCAGCAGGAAGGCTGAAAGCCTGAGTTGCGACTGATCTAGCAGCACCAGCAATATCATAAATTGCTTCTCCTTTTACTGCATTGTAAATAACAACTAATGCCTTGTCTGTTTCCTTAGCTGAACCTGATCCAGCGTTGTTAGTCCAGGTGATTGTAAGTTCTTCGTTTGCATAAGTTGCAACACCGCCAACAGCTGGAGTTAATGTACCGCTTGAAACTTGTACTTTAGAGTAGTCTATTTCAACGTTAGGCGCATCACCTACAATTGCATTTGTCAACACTTGAGACATTGCTGCATTAAACGCTGTTTGTTTAGCAGTGAACAGCTTGTAACCTACTCTTAAGAATGGAGTGATTGGTTGTAAAAGACTCAACGCAGTGGTAAATTTAGTGCGTTGGTTCTGTTGTTTCTCTGTGTTAGGATTTGAAGGTTTCTTGTGTACGCGCATATAATCTATGCCCTTCCAGTTGCCTCCGACAACGGTTCCTACTTTTCCGCTGAACCCACCAAGAATTCCGTTTTGAATTTTCGCCATAATAAAAAATGATTTGTGTGATTAATGAATAAAATGAGGTTTGGAGTTGGTAAGGAGTGAATACGAAGTGATTTATTCCCCCTTAACTTTCTCATTATAAAGGTACTAAAACCCGAGCAATAAAAAAGCATAAAGCATTGATTATCTGAATTATAGCACAGGTGCGTAGTTTGGCTATCAGAACTTTCTACAGGGATATGGGTTTAGGGGGGATTTTGGAATCTGGAAGGCTTTTCTATGGTCAATTTGCTTATACCTGTTGGGAAACGCACCACAAATCGAAACCGCACAAACCCAACAGCAATAAATTTCCCCCAGAAAGAAGAAAAAAAATATATACCAACTAAAAGGCAGCTGAGTTGGGTCTGTCAAGGTTTTTTGATAAAATACTACCTGAGGAACGAAGGTGGAGATTTTAGCAAAAAACCGCAGGGCTTGACCTTTACAGGCACGACGGAAGCGGCCTACCTTTGTATATTTCTTTTTTATTCTGGGAGAAATAGGACAAAAAAAACAGCGATAAAATAATTTACCGCTGTTTTTTTTGTATCATAAAGCCTTTAGTTCAGGAAATAAAAAATCAAGTATGTAATCAGTATATATCAATGAGTTGTAACATGTTTCAAATAACTTCAGCACATCAAGCATATTAGGGCTATCATAATCATCAACAAACGGGTGCCCTTTCTCTGTCACTACGCCTTTTTTATTTACCTTCATAGCGTAACGATAAGTAGTCACATTTGCTTTTAATATAGCAATAAGTTGTTTATGGGCTTGAGGGAATTCAGTTGCATATAGTAACTTATCGTCTTCTGAACAATTATTATCTTGAGAAATCTTCTCGAATAAACTAAGGGTTATCGGAAGCAACTCTGATAATGCATGTTCGTGTATAATACTCGAAATTTGAATATTAATGCATTTGCATTCTATGGCCAATTGAAGAGTTCTCTTGTATGTAAGTTCTATACAATGTGAAATTAAATGCAGAAATGGATTCTGAATTGGCTCTATCCGTCCTTTATATTCATTTCTAATGAAATTGATTAAGGTAAGGTACTCGACTGCAATATTAGAATTATCACGGACTCTATTTACCAATGTTTGGTTACGCCAATGTTCTTTTCTTTCTTGCCCAGTCATTGACTGAATTTTAGCCTGTAAGGCAATTTTATCTTCTTTATTCATGGCTATAGTTTATTAAATTATGGTCATTCATAGGATCGCAACTATATATTATATGAATTTAATATTAATCAAACCCATGAATATAGCCATAACCTCCTGATAATGCACGCATCACGGATTCTTCATCATCTAAACTCACTTTATCTGAAGTTTTATCCTCATCTTCTTTTTCAAGTTTGATTAGTTCCGACTCTAAAATCCTATTTTTATTTTCAATCTTAGTTTTCAATTTTTGAAATTCAGGAGAAACATTACCATAAACATCTATTGTGAAAAAATCATCGCAATATTCGGTTTTGACAGATGCCTTTCCCTCTTTAAAGTCAGAAGCTTCTGTATATTTAGGCTGTAAAATCAGATTCATATCAAAATCAATATACCCACAAGCATATTTTTTACTTTCCCAACCTTCCCAATCTCCTACAATATCAACTTTTGCTCTACCACAATGAAAATCATAAACACGAACATAATCATCAGTTAGTAAGATTAATTTATTATCTTCTTCTCTAATATAGCCCCACTGTCCATTTTTTGTAATACACCTTGCATAGCCTTCACTAAAATCCCAAACACAAGCCATCTCTGGAAAGCTCTGACTCTTCCCCTTTCTGAATAAATATGGATTTTTCACTACGAAAATCCACGTTTCAGAAATATCATTATACTGTTTTTCAACTACCATATAATTATGAAGAACCATACCATAGTCAATTAGCTCTCTCATGAAATCTATTATATGATAAGATTCTATTTCGTTTAAACTATTATTTATTTTTTCTACTACAGTCTTTGTCAAATGATTATCGGTGAGAAAATTGACAAGTTCGCTAAAACTATAGAATCTGCAGCTATCAATTCGATGGTTGATAAATGATTTTACTTTATCATCCAAACCGTCGTAATAATCTTTTAGAAGTTTACCTGCTACGACATCGGATTCTGCATTAACAACATCTTCAAATCGGCAAATTGAAGACATGCAAAAATCGCAAGTCGAAAGAGATTTGAACAACTTAACGTAAAATTGATTGTATGATTCACTATTTAGCTCCCACTTTTCGAGCAGGTCATTCTTGTCATTAGTCCGAAGCAAATCAAAAATTTTCAATTGCACTAATGGCAACAACACATTATTAACATCTCTGATTCTTAACTTTTCCTTCAAAATCAAATATGTACTATCCCATAAAGAATTGCTTTTCATAATTGCATTTAGTAGTTAAAACATCAATGGTTTTATTTGCAAAGATACATTATCTATCAAAAAAGATTATCATACAATAAAAAAACATTCTGTTGTCGATCAACTAATATTTATTAGTTTTCTTAAGGGGTGGTGGTCGGGGGCAGTGGTGGCGAAGCATTAAACAAAAATGCAGGTAAAAACAGCCTTGAGCTTCGAAGGGGACAGCAGGCAGCAGACGAAATGTAGAGTAACGAAATGAAGTGTGCTGACTGATGGTCGCGAGCCGCTGCGAGTGGAGCAAGTGCCATAGACACAGATAGCATGGAATGATAATGAAATGCTGTGGCTATGTGCTGTATTTCAGCAGGGCTGGCGCATTTTTTGTATTTGAGCTTTTGGGCGGGAGATGCGAGGGTGTAGTGATGGAATGAAGAGTGAAACGGAGTGTAATGATTGAATGGAAGAGCTACTCCCTGCATGGGTCAAAAGATGTTTCCTGAGCTACTGAAATGTAGAGTAACGAAATGAAAGGAGCTGAGGAAAACCTTAATGTGGGAAAGCGAAAACAAAAAATGTGACAGACCGATCAGCACGCAGCGACCCGCAGGCGAGCCTAACTATCAGTGGCGGCTGAACCCATATTTTTAATCAGTAGTGAAACGAATACCTTATTGGGTCTGGGTGCAGGAGTAGCCACGGGTGAGGAATGAGCGATTGTGTGTAGCAAAACAAGTGACACGCCACGTGCGAGCACCTATTGGAGCGCAGTAGTGAGTGTGGCACGGTGCATGCAAGGGCAGACAAAGGAATACGACCTCTTAAAAGGTGGAGATTCCTTTTGGCTGCTTGTTTTACCCTTGCTTGCATGCTTTTACGAAACAAAATGAGCGATTGACGAACTCCGCTTTACCTGCGTTTTGGTTAAATGCGGGAGGGTTTGGGTATATATCTACCTAAGAAAATAGCATTGCGAAACTTAGGTTATCAGACTAATACAGGCAAAATAATGGTTCATTTAAATATTAAATGCATTTATGCCCAGAATCTAATTTGAAATTTATAGAGTTTTTCATGGGCAGAGAAAACTAAAAATAGCCAATGAGTTACCCTCAATAATAACAATGTGTTGATAACTTACAACTTTGAGAAAGGGATTTATGTCAAAATCTTTTGTACTTTTGACACGATTGTCAAGAAAAAAACTTCATGATGCAAAAAGAAAACCTTGGAGATTCCATAAGAAGACTTAGAGAACAGGCAGAAATGCCCTTACGCAAACTTGCAGCATTACTAGATATTGACCAAAGCACATTAAGCAAGTTGGAACGAGGAGAACGACCTGTAAATCGACAAATGTTACCTATTATAGCAAAAACATTCAATTTGGACGAAAAAGAACTCATTATAAAGTTTATGAGCAAACAAGTTGCTTATCAACTGGCTGATGAGAAATACGCTATGGATATCTTGATAGCGGTAGAAGAAGAAATGAGAAATTATAACCCCAAAATAAGAAATGATTTCAAGGACAGAAAATAATTACTCAGATACAACAGTTCTGAACATCGTTGAAGATGGTTACCAATTAAAATTGGACTTTGCTGCCAATAAATATAATTATGACCTAGAAATACCTGAAATTAGATCGGTAAACACAGATACTATCTACAGACCGATACAGTATTTAGGTACAAAATACAGGCCACTACCAATTATTTTATCCAAAACAATAGAAGCTATTAAGCCAAACTCTTATGTTCTCGATATGTTTTCTGGAAGCTCAGTCGTATCGCAGGTTTTCAATTTGAATGGACTTAATGTTATTTCCAATGATGCAATGAAGTTTACTTATGCTTTTACCAAAACACTCCTGAATATTGACCGAAAAGAAGCAGACCTAAAGATTCTTCAAATTGTTTTTGATAAACTAAGAGCATTCAAATTACATGATAATTACACGACACCTTTTCAGGACAACATCCTACTAGAAAAAAAATTTCTTCAAGAAAAACAAACAGAAAAACTGATTGAATTGTATTTGGGATTACCTCAAGTAAGCAAAGTACTCTTTCTCAATGGCAACAACAAACACGAACAGACGAAAACAATTGTAAATAATATTGGAAAATCAGCAATCGGAAATTGTCCTTTAATCGCTAATTATTATGCAGGTTCTTACTTTGGCATCTTTCAAGCATTAGAACTTGATAGACTGCGAAACGGAATCGAATATTTACTTTCCAAAAATGAAATCTCAAATTGGCAATATCATTTTCTACTGACCTGCTTGCTAAATGTTTCCTCAAAAATTGTTTACACTGCAGGAAAGCATTTTGCACAACCAATTAAACACGAAAACACTTTAAAAACAAAAGTTCTTCACAAAAGATTTTATGAAGACAGGAAAAAAGATGTTTGGAGTGAATTTTTGAAATCTGCATCTTCTTTAGAATTAATCTCAAAGAAAAATTGTTTTTCAAATTCAAACATTGCTATTTCAAAAACAATGGAAGAAATTATTTCTGACTCATCTTTTCTTCCTCCAATTTCAGTTATTTATGCCGACCCACCGTATACAGCACAACAATATTCGAGATTTTACCACATTCCTGAAATAATTTTCAATTACACTTATCCACAATTACAAATTATTAATGGTAAAGCAACTGCTGGTTTATATCCAGAAAATAAATTTAAGTCTAGATTTTGTTCAAAACAAGATGCCTACTTCGCTTTTGTTGACTTGTTCAAATTGGCAGCAAAACTTGAAAGTAGTTTAATTATAAGTTACTCATCTTCTTTATCCCAAGAAACAGGTAACTTAAGAATGATAGAACTTGAGCAGATAATGGAATTAGGGGAATATTACTTGCCGATGTGTTCACATGAAACTTTGAAGTTCAATTTTCAATACAGACAGTTAAACACAACAAAGAAAATAGTCCAATCAAAAGACGACAAAGAATTTTTAATTATTTTCAAACAACCAACCACGTGATACAAAGATATTTAGGAAATAAAAATTCTATAATTGAACCTATACTAACTGAAGTAGGCAAAATTTGCAACCAAGGAGATTGGATATGCGATATTTTCGCCGGAACACTATCTGTATCAATGGCACTGAAAAGAAGTGGATACAGAGTGATTGCAAACGACATTAATAAGTTCTCTTATGCCTTTGGAGTTAGTTATTTGAAAAACAACTCAATACCTTCTTTCGACTTTAATGAGTTGAATATTGATGAGTCAAAATTCTGCATTGGAGTTGATGATTCTCTGTTAAACTTAAAAGGCAAAGATGGGTTTTCTTTTCTTGATGATAAGCGTAATTATTCTACCTACAAGAATTTAGTAACCATTCTAAATTATTTAAATCATATTACAGCTTCAGAAATACCAAAGCAATTCAGACATACATTTTTTTTTGACACATATACACCTGAAGGTAAAAATAGCCACTACAAAAGTTTAAGAGGCACAAGCGGAAAGAGAAGATTCTTCACACCTGAAAACGGAAAACGAATTGACCTCATTATAAATAAACTTTTGCATTGGAAGAAAGAAAAGCTACTGAATGAAGTTCAATATCTTTTGCTTGTAAGTATTCTTGCAGAATCAATTGAAAAAGTCAGCAACACTCAAGGAACATTTCATGATTTTCCAAGAGATACTTTTGATTCTAGGGCACTAAAGAAATTGTTTCTTCGCTTGCCGCCTTTTGATGATGTTATTTCAACAGAAAATAAACACATTATTGGAAAAGAACAGGACTCACTGGAGTTTATAAAGGAAATAAGGTCACATAAACTTATATATATTGACCCTCCTTATAATTTCAGACAATACACATCATATTACTTCATGTTAAACTTAATTTGTGATTACTGCGAAATAGAATCCTTAGAAGATTACTTCAATAATGTTGAATTCGTAAGGGGACAAAATTTGGAGAAAGATTTCAAATCGACTTTTTGTCAAAGCTCACTTTTTATCCCATCTCTTGAGAATCTTATTAAGGATGCCAATACTGAGTATGTAATGATGAGTTACTTTAATGGAAGAAACCATTCTAACAACAGTATTCCTTCAAAAGATAAAAATGGAATCGAAAAAATTGAATCCCTTTTTAATAGTGAACTTTTTGTGCGGGGTTCATTTAAAACAATACCAATTAAAAGATTGAACTATCAAAGTTTTAACGGACATAAAGCACAAGAGCTAAACGAATATTTATTCATAGCCCAAAAGAATAACAAATAAATATGATTTGGTTTTCAAAAATAAATAGCGAAGCATTTAAAGATTGGATTATTGCCATTGGTTCGGGAAATGCAATCAGACCTGGAAAACCGCTTGACCCTTTCGGTTCTTCGATGCGGAAATTCAATAATGCACACACATGGATGAAACAAGTTTCAGACAATGGAACTCTAAATTTACCAACTCCAAGAGCAACAGATCAGGCAAGAATTGATTTAAGAAGTTCTCATTTACTTGATTCAAATAGCATACAATTAACTGCATTAGGAAAGCTTACTTACAATGATTTGGAAAAGTTTGGAATTCCTGATGGTGACGCTAATTATGAAATTCATCGTTGTTTGATTTTGCTCAAGAACAGCTTGAAACTAAAAGATAAACTTTACAAAGGGTTTGCAGATTATTGGAGAGAGCTGAGACAATCTTATTCATTCAATCATTTAATTTCTACGCCTGAACATCTTTACTTTTTTAGCTACTTCAATAAAAACAATAACAATTACAATCCTTATGACGTGATCAAAGGGTTGAATATGAATGATGCTGATTTTCCAGGTCGTATTGATTGGAATGTTGTAAAAGATTATTACAATAACAGACAAGTAGATACAGCTGCTGACAATTTCAAAAGAGCTATTGATGGGATAGTTTCAAGACAAGGCAGAACAAACTTTGTCACAGCATTAGAAATAATTACTAATCCTTCAGAGGCGCAGACAACAATTTCAAATCTCAGTATAAACCAAAGCCTAAAAGACATTCTAGAAAATATCTCAAAAGAACTCTCAAATATTTACAATATGGCTCTAAATCAAATCTTATATGGCCCCCCAGGGACGGGCAAAACTCACAATGCAATTAATCATGCTTTATCAATAGTAACAGGTAGAGACGTGAGTGAAATAATTTCAGAACAGAAAGCCAATCCTGCAAAAAGAGTCGAAGCTAAACAGGAATTTGACAAGTTGGTTACAGCAGGACAAATTCAGTTCGTCACATTCCATCAGTCTTACTCTTATGAAGATTTTGTTGAGGGAATTAAATCCGCTGTTAATTCAAATGGCCAGGTTGAATATAGAATAGAGGATGGAATCTTTAAAAAGATATGCAATGAAGCAAAGAAGGCTGACAATTCTGATAAGAATTATATTTTAATCATAGATGAAATCAACAGAGGGAATATTTCTAAAATATTCGGAGAGTTAATTACTCTTATTGAAAAATCTAAACGAGTAGGCGAGGCCGAAGAAATAAAAGTAAAACTCACTTATTCAGGTATAGACTGTGAAGAAGATTTTGGAGTGCCAAACAACCTTTTCATTCTCGGCACAATGAATTCTGCCGACAAATCAATTGCACTTGTTGATACAGCATTGAGAAGAAGATTTGAATTCATCGAGTATGCTCCAGACCATACATTGCTAAACAACAATATTGAAGGAATTGACTTGCAAAAACTTTTGGAAACAATCAATGCAAGAATTCAAATTCTGCTTGACAAAGACCACATGATTGGTCACGCTTATTTAATAAACGTTGAATCAAAAAATCAGTTATGTAAAGTTTTCAGAAACAGAATTATACCATTACTTGAAGAGTATTTCTATGGAGACTATGAAAAGATTCAACTTGTTTTAGGTGACAACAACGAATTCAATAAAGCAAAAGAAAACAAAGTAGTTGTGAGTAATCCAACTTCTGACCAGAGGAATTTGTTTGGTAAGGATATTGACGGCTTTGAAGAAAAAACCATTTATCAATTGAATGGAAATATCCTGTTTCAAAAGTATGATGATGTTTCTGTCGAATTTTTCACTTCCATCTATACAAAAACCAAAATAAATTAAGAATTGAAAAAGGCATCATATAATATATGTGAATATGGCATTATTCGTTCCAAGGAAGATTACGGTGATGTAGAGAATTATCTCCTGCAAGAAATTTATTTACCAGCCAATCATTTTGATTCACTCTACAAATACATATCAAACAATCAAGACGATTCTAAAGACAGTGAAAAGCCATTTACACTTTCAGCCAAAGGAAGAAAACGGCAAATCAGAGTAAAAAATTATGTTGGAGTGATTGAGACGAAGGAAGGGTTACATCTTGAAATACTCCCTAAAATTCATCTCAACAAAAGCAAAAACGAAGAAGCCGACACAAAGAAGATTTTCCTAAGAATGTTAAGGCATTTAAAGAACTCTCCTTTTGTCAATATAAGCAAAGCTCATTTGGAAACGTCCAAGGACTTTCCAATTCTAGAAGTATTTATCAACTCGTATATCGAAGAAGTTGAAAACAAGATGCAGCATGGAATTAAGCACGATTACATTTTGCAAGAGGATAATATTTCTGTTTTAAAGGGCAAATTGAAAATTACCGAAAACATAAAAAGGAATCATTCAAACATAACCCATTTCTATTGTGAGTTTTCTGAATACTCACCAAATATTTCACTAAATAGAATTATCAAATCGACACTTCTGAAGTTATTGAGACTCTCAAATAATTATCGGAATATATACTCTATCAACAAAATTTTATCTCACCTTGAAGATGTTGATAGTTCAACAGACATTAAATACGACTTTTCAAAAATTAATTTGTCAAGTCGACTATTAATGAACTATAAGACCATTGTTGAATGGTCCGAAATTTTTTTAACGAATAAGTCATTTACCAATTTCAAAGGAGACAATTTAAACATGGCAATCTTGTTTCCGATGGAAAAGATATTTGAAGATTATTTGGCTTATCTATTCAAGAAATATTCTGAAGGTTACAAAATAAAAACTCAAGACAAATCTTATTTTTTAGTTGAAGAACACCGACGTGATAAGCGTTTTGGTTTACGACCAGACATCGTTGTTGATAGCGGCGTGTATCAAAAAAAAATAATTGACACAAAATGGAAACTATTGGATGAATTTGCCGAAAGAAAAAACTACAATATTTCACAAGCAGATATGTACCAGTTGTATGCATACGGGAAAAAATATACTACAGAATCACAAGAACCAAGATTGGTTTTGCTTTACCCTTGCAATCCAAATTTCACAAAAAAACTCGACCATTTTATTTATGAAGGAGATCTAAAGTTGGAAGTTATTCCATTTAATCTCACAAAAGATGAGAAAGAGCAAATTGAGAATATTATTAAATTATAATCTACTATTCTGGGTTTTGAACTGCACCCCAAAAGTTAGAATTAACTTTTAGGGTCAGATCAGGATCTTTCAATACAAACTTCTAAGTACATGACAGAAAATCAAACAGATTGAGGTTAGATTTACCACAAGCGTTTAAAGCACAGAGGCAAACTCTAATCCGTTCTTAAAGAAGCCTTTAGCTTTGTATCCATACTTAAGTATTCTATTTGATTTCACATTCAGATGTAGATGTATTTAAATATGAGAACATCAACGACTCAATCTTTTCCAAGAATGAGTCGTTTTTATTTATCATATAACCAACCTCTGCAATATCTATGAACTGAGGAAATTCTTGTTTTTGTACATTTGTGCAAAAAAGAAATACAATGACAGAGAACTCCACCATAGACAACGCATTACTCGAATATGTATATGAAGTAATGCCAAACTTCTTTCCTTACAAGTATTACGATGAAGGTAGCGATCCTTATTCACACATTGGTACATTTGAGACGAGGTATAACAGAGTACTGAAAGCGAAATTCGATCAAACTAAATTCGAGAAAGACGAGAACATTCCTGCTACATTAATTGGATTAGGTTTAGATGTTGAGAAATTCTGGTACTTATTGCTGTTTATCTATGATTATACTTGCGGAATGTGTGATAAAGGTGGAGGTCGAAGGATTGATAATCCAGAGGATCAACTGATAAAGTTTATCAAAGCTATAGAAGATAATCGACAGGAGAACGAAGCCATTTCTATTAAAGTTGTAGGCAAGCAAAGTACAACGATTGACAACACGGTTGTCATTAATCTACTGTATGATTTCTGTAAAGACGAAGTTTCTAAAATAGATAATGGAAGTAAATTACGGAGTCCCAGACGAATTATTTTTGACTCAACGGATGAAAGAGATTCAGCTCACTTGTGGTTCTTTGCAAATAAGTTTCTTTATGTGTTAGATGTTGTACTCAATGTAAAGGGAAAGACTAAAAAAGGAAGTTCTGTTTCGTATAACAAAAAATTGCTTGTGTCCAGGCTTATTTATTTCATTGGATTATCCTGTAATAAGGAATTATTACACTCGGATGATACTCTAAAAGGATATATGAAACCTTATAAAGAATACTCTATAAACAAGATCAATCAATATTACGTGTGGTAAGTAGTTTTTGACTACTGTATAATCCTGCAATTTTCCTCTCGGTTTAAAGGGAGAAAAATTGCAGGATTTTTTTTACCCATAAACTGATTCAGATACTAGCACCTTTGCAATGTCAATATGACACAAAACAATTAAAAAACAACGCATGACAAAAACAAATTTGTCCCGTCAAGAATCAATCAAAAAGTTTGGTACTTGGTTTTCAGCAAATGCAACTGCTGAAGTAATAGTTGCAAAGTGTATTAAACAGATTGAGATTTGTTAAAGATGGCTGGAGAATCTGAACGCTCTCAAAGTAGAAAAGGAGGTCGAAATTAAAGCAAAAGAAATGGAAATGGTAAAGTCATCCATACAGGGAATGACTACAGTAGAAAAAGAACAAATTAAATCACTATTAAAATGAAATGTAAAATGAAGAAATCAAAACAAATAAAGCACGACAAACTTGCTGTTAATCTGAGGTTAAGCAAGACTAGGCTATCTGCTACTTCAAAGGTAGAACTTCTTGATAAATTCAACATGCTCACGAAAGCTGAGATATTAGCCTGGATTGCAATGTTTCAATTCTATGCAAGAATAGATTTAAAGTCATTAAAACGCGATGAAACCTGCGATATCATTCATGAAGGAACTGAAGATGAAGAAATGATACCCAATGAAAAAAGGCTTAAAGAGGCTATTTATGCAATAAGTACTGAAACAGAAGCATTTATTGAAAATAATTTCTGTTTTGGAATTGACGGTATCGAGGACATGTACGATTTTCTAAATATCAAATGGGAGGAAAGATAATAAATCAGAAGCTCCCAAGGGATCATCAAATTAAATCTTAGCACATAAGGCGTTAATTGTACTATGTTCTCATAAATGAGGAAAAGAGGACATATCGGATTTGAGGAATTCATTTCCGATATGTCCTAAAATCCTCCAATCCTACAAAATACAAAAATGAGGGAATCAATTATCCAATCGGTGATTCTGCGGCTGATGAAAGATCTGAATCTTTTTGTATATAAGGGATGTCAGGATTTTGAATAGTATGCTCAAAATCATCAAACAATTGCGATAAATTGCCTTTTGTTTCTTGTAGAAAAAATGGATTCAACTTACTGCGGTTGCGAAATCTTTTACCCTTTTGACTTCCCAATGCTCAGGAATCCCCCCCTGTCATTCTATCCCCGATGGTTTGTATATATCGTCAGTTGCATATTAATTTTCTTCATAATAATAGGAGTAATCAATTCCTTTCATGAACATTTCGCGGCTGTCAATTTGATCGGTCAGGGCAGCGTTCAGCAGTTTTTTCAGGGTATCACTTTTTGCCGCACTTGCCACCATAGCGTTCATATAATCCGTTTTGCTTATTTTACTCCAATCCACGCATTTTTTCAGGCGTTTTTTCAATATCAAATCCAACCATATCCGGGTGCTACGACCATTGCCTTCCATAAAGGGGTGAGCAATGTTCATTTCCACATATTTATCTACAATTTCATCAAAAGTGTTTTCGGGCATCGCTTCTATTTGTTTTAATGTGGTATCGAGGTACTGCGACATAGCGAATCGGAATCCGCCTTTCGAAATGTTTTTTTGCCTGATTTGCCCGGCAAAGTCGTACAAGCCACCAAACAAATAGGCATGGATTTGCTGTAAACCTTTGGTCGTGCCCACCTCTATGCTGTCGATAAACGAACTTTCGAACAGCGCATAGGCTTTTGTTTTGCTTTTTCCGTCGATCGTTTCATCACTATAGGTAAACCATTCGATAAAGCGGTTGGCCTTTATCCCGGGAAAAGTTTTGCCTAAAGCAATAATGCCATTATAGTCGAGCATATCCGACTTGTACTTTTTACCGTCAGCTGCCGTTAGTTTCAGTTGGGTAGTGGCACTAACCAACTGACTACCCTCTTTCTTTAATTTAGCTTTCAGGTATTTCCAATAGTTACGGGTTTTGGAGTAGTCGTTTTGGTCGGTAAGCACGGCTACAATATCCAGCACCGAAAACCACCATTTGGCGTTTTGCTCGTCCCATAATGCCCGTACTTCGCGATCGTCGAAAAAACGTATGGATATTTTTTGCTGCCCGTTCATATTTACCGAATAATGTTATATACTCAATTTTACTTCTAAATCCTTTAATCCAACCTCTAACCGGTTCAAATCGGCCAAAATATCCTGTATAGCTTCCAATCTACACCATAAGGAGGGTTGGCGACAATCACATCGAAGAATTTGTCGATAAATAATATGTCACTCAATGTTTTATCGCGACGAATGACATATTCGTTATGCCCCATACCGATAGTTTTGAAATATTGGATATACTATCAGATTCATATTGCAGGATATTTTGGGGCATTAATCTATTGTTTCGTGAAATGCAAAAATACAAAAAAAAGGCAGGTTTCAAGATGAATCAGCAATATATAAAAACAGTAGGAAAGCGGCTTACAGAGCTACTTCCCTACTGTCAAAAAGATTAAGGCCTGTAATCGTTATTACAAACAAAACAAATCGGAATTTCTTTCTTCATCACGAAAAACAGTATCCCGATTGAATGCAGCCAGATCATCTTTGATATAAAACTTTAATCCGGTTTGTCGGCAAATAGCAACAGCCCTTACGATAAAGTCATTCCAATCAATCTGCTTATCCCAACCACTGTAATCATTAACTTTGCCAATCTTCACATAATCAACAAAAGGGCTTACCTGATGTAACAGATTGAGTGATTGCTCGGGGTATATTACGGGTTCAAAACTCGCCCACGTCTTTATCCCGGCTTCCGATAATACACGAAGTGATTCTATCCGCTCCTGAGGCAACGCCGCTCCTGGCTCCCACTTAAGAGAGTCGTCATCATTATCAAACGTTAGTGAAGCTCCAACTATAATGCGAGGGATACTTTCTGTAAATAAATCCCTGCTCTTGAATTGATTGAATAAATCAATGTCATTAAGTACACGATTGCCCCCTTTAGTCAAAATAGAAACCTTATGTTCGTACTTATTCAGAATTCCAAGCACCTTTGTTGTCGATTCCTGGAGGCTTTCGCTATAAGGATCGCCTGTAAAGCATAAGAGAATCTGTTTGTTACATCCCTGATACTTTTTCGCACTCTCTTCCAACACCTTAAATTTCATTTCATCAGGGACTTCATGTATCATATACTGAGATATACCATTTCGTGCTGTTTCGTTTAACCTGTTTACATAGCAGTACCGACAATTATGAGTGCAACCTTTGAAGTAATTCAATGCGAGCGGTGAATATTCCCTGGCTCTTCCTGTTGGTTCGTATATTCTCATGTGACCTTTTATTATTTTGTTATGACTAATAGCGCGTAAAGAATCGCCTAAAATTGGATCAAACTTTCACGCACAATCGCACCATGCGTAAATATCTATTGCACTTTGGATAAAGAGAGAAAAATGCCGAAAGGGTGATTCCGACATTTTTCAGTCAAACCAATATCTTGATAAAGTCAATTATTTCGAATACTTATTATGCTCATCATGTTTGAGCAAACCCGATTTCTTGAAGTCTGCAATGTACTTTTCAGCAGTTTTAGGGTTCAGCGTCAATTTATCCGCTACTTCTAAATAGATCTTACGATTAAAGGTATCAGGTAATGCGTCAAAGAATAGTTGCTTTTTATTTTTTCCTTTCCCCACGCAAGCTCTCTCTTCCGGCAACTGACTAAAAACATAAGAAGCATGCTCTATCAACACCCTGACCATTGCCATCGCAGTTTTGAAATCGACATCCGAACAAATCAACGGCTCCTTCATATTGCCTTTATCCATTACCCTCAGAGCTGTAAGTATCATTGCTATCCGAAATGATATCAAACCCAGACGGCGAACACTTGCCAAGTATTCATCCCCTAACATACAATGCAACTTTATCTGCATATCAGAAAAGAAGCTGTTAAACTCATCCTGCTGTTGCTCTGATAACCTAAAATGTAAAGGTGTCGCTTCCTTCAATTGATTGTAAAAAGCATAAAACTGAGAACCCAGATCATCAAAATATTTATCGAGATTCTGATTATCGTTCCCTGCAAATACATTGATCCATTCGGGACGAATGTTCATATAGTAATAGATAAAGCGGCTAAACAGGCCATTTTCAGCACTTGGAATCAGCGTTGAAACCTGGCGGGGAGTTCCCGAAAGAACAGCAGAAAGACGCGGTTTATCAAGCTCTACAAATTCGTTATCCTTCCGACGACTATACGATATAGTCTCGTGATGAAAGGCTTTACGAAATCCATCGGAGTAGTTGCCATGCTCACTATTGAAAGCCTGCGCTAAAGTATCCCCTTCCGTTTCGAACATCAAACCGACCCCATCATTATCGTTTAAAATCTGGAACACACTGGTTGCACTACTGTTTGCAGGAACAACAAGCGCTCTCAGGGGTGGCTCCTGAGGTCTTCCAGCATCACTTCCTCCCCGATTTGCAGCCCTGAATTGCTGCATAAGTTCTTTGTATTGCGCCTTTTCCTGACGTTGCCTCTGCAACAGTTCCTTATGAATAGAATCTACCAACTTACGGCAAAGCGCAAGCCGACCTTTACCAGCTGATGCTTTAGCAGTCACAAAAAGAAATAAGTTAGGAAATACCTCCCTTTGATCGTAAGTCCCAGATAAATTAGGCAAACAAGCTGATAGGGTTACTATTGAACCAAGCAATAAAATATCCTTATCCTCGGGAGAATGCCCCTTTGAAACCGCCTTGCCAAGCATTGACGGTAAGTCTTCATAACATTCACCAGGAAAAGCCGGTAATGCAACTTTGGTCGAACTGTCAGTTTCCGAAATCTCCTGATCGTCTTTTTTTTGAGCCAGAGAGGATCCCAAAGTTTCGTTTTGATTTTCCGAGTTTTCCTCCATTTCCGACACTTTCCCTTTGGAGGAAAGTTCGGATTTTGGGGAGGTAAAACCTATGGGAACTATAATGCCTTCACTGCTGTTTTTTACCGATTCAGCGATCGTTTTTAATCCGGGATTCATTTCAACCGGAGCGGATAACGATGTTTTAGTCATACCAAATACCTCTTTTTTAATTATTTATTGATGATCTATATGGATGGGCGTTCATTAATCTGAACAATATCTATTTGCAGCTCAGACCGTTTTTTCCAGGCAGCAGGCCGACTGCGTATTTTTGCTGCATGTTAGCTTTTAACTACTTCTTTCTACGGTCCTTCCGAGCAATGTAATCAGCTGCTTTTTGCTGAACTTCTGCATCCGTAGAAGTTCGGCTTCCAGTCAACCACTGATCAAGCTCTATTCGCTTAAAGAATAGCTTCTTGCCCATTGGCGAATAACAAGGGATTCGGTTTGTGCTTGTCAGCTTATACAGATAACTGCTACTAAGGTCAAGGTATAGACAAGCTTCATCAAAGGTGATAATTTCCTTCTGCAAAAGATTTTGCACTGTCAATTTGCGCTCAATCGAATCCAATTTTGAAAGTAGGCTTTCTAGCATATTTTCCACACTGAGGGTCTGTCATCCGGGTTTTCATTTTGCGACACCAACCAAAAAGAAAACCGCAACCCAATTATTGGACTGCGGTGCAAAGAAATATGGGTATTTTTGGGGGATATTCTCCCAAAACAAAAAATCGTTCTCCCAAATTGTTATTTATCCTCGTTTACATATACTCTCGTAATCTTTTGTGACATCAGGAAGCTTGTCACATGCCGGGTACTTAGATCGGTCTTCGTTAGAGTTCGGATTTGAAAATGTCAACATATTTCCTCTAATAGTTCTATCTGACACGTCCAATGCCTTAGATATTATTAAATATTGCTGCCCTTTATTTTTACCGTACTCGGTTTCTAGCTTTTGGGAAAATTCAAGAAAGTGAAGCATAGCAACAGCTTTGGGAGTTTTGTATCCTATAATTAAACAAATAAGCTTAATTCGCTGGTTATCTCTAAGGCATTTTACTTTCTCCAACTCTGAAAATTTATAGGGTTCTACTGCTAATATGAACTTCTCATACTTGGTCGAATGATACAAAATTTCCTGAAGTTCAGGGACCGGAAGAGTTGTCGTTTTTTTAGTTGCATCAGATACTGACTGTTCAGTCGCAAAGAAATCTTTCAATCGTACTCTCAAAACTTGTATAGCCTTGTCCGTTTCCGGTTTGTAAAGCAACATAGCATATAACTTTAACTCCCTATGCACCATCTTTACAAGCTCATCAATATCATAACTGTACACAATGTTGCTCAAATAGTCGCCATCCCTCCTGAGTATTTCTACCGTGTGTTCAATCCAGTCCTCGAAGTACTGATGGATATTTTTCGTACCAAATCTGACACACTTCTTATGCACATACTTAATCGCTAGTTCCTTCAGGTAAGCTGATATGGTGGAATAATCGGGATAGTCGCTACTCGACTCTAAACACCATAGCCGATCTATCTGACCAATAAGCTGATCATCATTTGCCTTTTGGCTGAGGATATAATCGGCTTGCGGATTATAGTAGTCCTGACATATCGTATCATGATAGACTGGCACATAAGGATCACCGTTGTTGTCATATTCAATACACTCAATTAGCCATGTCATGTAAAAAATATCATCCGGAGAAATATCTTTAATTGCAGATGTAGACATTGATCTTAAATTTTAATTTCGGGGAAACAATCTATCGCTTCCCTTGCACCTTTATCTGTAATATTGGCGTAGTGCTTTATCGTTGTTTGAACAGATTTATGACCTAAAAGCTTACTAACTTTATAGATATCAACACCATTTTCGAGGAGTATTACTCCGAAAGAATGACGAGCAATATGAAAATGGAGCGTCTTTTTTAGTTTAAGCTTTGTACCTATGTTTTTCAGGGCTTTATCACATGCTTGTTGCGTAGGAACATCAAACACTTTATAATCGTCCGGCTTGCGCTCTCCCAATAACGCTATAGCCTGAGGATTCATCGGCAAATAGGTTACTCCTGTTTGCTTGCCGTTTTTGGTTTGTGTTTTCTGTTGCGAAAAACTCAACCTGAAATCATCGGTTATATTTCCCCATTTGAGATTCTTAATATCGGAATACCTTAATCCCGTAAAACAGGAAAACAAAAATATCGCTTTTACTTTTGGAGTCAATGCGCTATTGCCAATTTTTGAAATTTCATCGGTCGTGAGAAAAGTAACAATATTCTCTTGCTTCTCGGGCGCTTGTATGTCTAGCAATATATTTCCTGGCAAGATACCTTCTGCCATTGCTCTTTTCATTAAACCGCGGAACTTCGAGAAGTAGTCGTAAGCTGTATTACCATTGAGCTTCTTTGCTAAATGATCCGCAAAGCCTTGAATAAAGGACTTATTGACATCTTGCATTTGCAAATTGGGATTGGTCATGTAGTTCTTTAAGTGAGCCAATACTTGCTCTCCGCCTTTGGTGGTTGTGTGTGTTTCACAAAACACCAAAAGCGATTGCTTCTTTTTCTGCACTGAAAGAATACCCTGAGGACTGGTTATTAGCTGATTCTCCCTTTGATTGCGTATATGCTGAGCTAACCTTTCATTTTCGGTGTTTTCATCTCTCTGTGCCTTTGTCAGCCTTTCTGATAGGTATTTGTAGATCTGCAAATACTCGTAATTGCGCTTTCCGTTCTGAAACCAATCCAGATAGTAGCTACCCCGACCGTCTTTAAGCGTCTTAACCCTAAGATTTACTTTTGTCTTCATAACCGTTCGATTACATATACAAATATACTAAAAAGAAACGGTTTAAGAAACGTTTTTCGAAGAAATATGGGATTATATTGGAAGAAAAAGGAATACTACACGCATTCACACCAAAATATAAAGCATTGTTTTTATGCTGTTTATGGCGATATTATTGTTTTTGATTTCCTTTGTTTTGGAGGGGGAATTTGGGTTGTGATTTTGAAAGCAAATCACAACCAAACATACTAAATTGGTCGCTGCTAAGTTGGTGCTTACGCACCATAAAGATAGATTTTTGAAAGCAAATCACAACTGACTCTCAGGGGCATCTGCTCTGGATACAGGTGCTTACGCACCATAAAGATAGATTTTTGAAAGCAAATCACAACACACAGTCTGAAATGCTATCAATTCCTTCGGTGCTTACGCACCATAAAGATAGATTTTTGAAAGCAAATCACAACAGAAAGTAAGAGTAGGAGCCCATGACCTTTGGTGCTTACGCACCATAAAGATAGATTTTTGAAAGCAAATCACAACTGTTTGCGTATTACTTGAAAAAGCAATCAAGGTGCTTACGCACCATAAAGATAGATTTTTGAAAGCAAATCACAACTCTGTTCTTGTGTTGCTGGAGTAGATTCTCGGTGCTTACGCACCATAAAGATAGATTTTTGAAAGCAAATCACAACTCAATACTTGTAGGGCTTTAACACGAAAGGGTGCTTACGCACCATAAAGATAGATTTTTGAAAGCAAATTGAAGCTTTACAGCTAACGCAATCACTACGAAATAAGAGAAAAGGCTCCATCCCAAATCCCCGGAATGAAGCCTTTCTTTTTTCAGATGATGTATATCTATTTTAGAAACAGATCAATAAGAGCGCATATCAGTAGCCTCTTCGCCATGTTGTGTAAGGTCGAGACCTTTTTCCTCCTGCTCCTCAGTAACGCGCATCGGCAAGATTTTATCTGTAATCAAATAGAGCAGATATGAACCGCCAAAAGTAAAAATACTTACGATTACAAGCGCCAACAGGTGATGAACAAAGACAGTAGAGTCACCATAAATCAATCCTACCCCTTTTGCAAAAACACCGGTCAGGATCATCCCCACAATACCACCGATACCGTGACAGGGAAATACATCAAGCGTGTCGTCGATATTGGTTTTTGATTTCAGTTTTACGGCTACGTAACTCACCATAGAAGCAATAAAACCGATAAAAATACTCTGACCTACTGTTACAAATCCGGCAGCCGGAGTAATAGCAACCAGACCAACAACAGCTCCAACTGCCGCACCAACTGCAGAGCGTTTGTGTCCCAATGCTCCGTCAGCCAGAATCCAGGTCAACATAGCGGTTGCCGATGCAAGATTGGTATTCACAAAGGCTGATGTAGCCAATCCGTCAGCTGCCAATGCCGATCCTGCATTAAATCCGAACCACCCAAACCACAAAAGGCCGGTACCAAGCATGATATAAGGGATATTGGTCGGTTGATTGTGCATTATTTTACCTTTTCTTCTACCTAAAAAAATCGCGCCACTCAATGCAGCAAATCCGGCAGAGATATGCACAACAGTACCGCCGGCAAAGTCAAGTACACCCCATTTACGCAAAAAACCATCAGGATGCCACGTCCAATGAGCCAATGGTGCATAAATCAATATAGAGAATAGACAAACAAAGAGCATAAGCGATGAAAAGCGAACGCGTTCAGCCACACCTCCGGTAAAGAGCGCCGGAGTGATAATTGCAAATTTAAGCTGAAACATTGCAAACAAAGCGAAAGGAATAGTCGCAGCAAAAGCCGGATTTGGAGCAATCCCAACATTCCTGAAGAAGGCAAATGTAAACGGATTACCAATCAAACCGTGAAAGCTATCACCAAAAGCAAGGCTAAAACCTACCACCACCCACAATACACTCACAAGCCCGAGAGCAAAAAAGCTTTGTAATAGTGTGGAAACAAGGTTTTTATAACGGACCATACCTCCATAGAAGAATGCCAGACCGGGAGTCATCAGTAATACCAAAGCTGACGCAATCAGAATCCAGGCAGTATCAGCATGATCAATCGGATGCTTTGGATCAATAGTGTTGGCATATTCGACAGGAATTAAAGACGCCAATGCGACAACAATCAGAATCAAGAACGGAAGCCTATACTTCCAGATAGATTTTTCACTCATAAGAATATAGTTTTGTTGGAATAATAATGCAATTCGTAATATTATGACAATTCCGAAATCGAGCGCGAAGATAATCACTTTATCACAATAAAAACACATTCTAAAATCACAAAGCGCATGTTTAAACATTTAAACAGCCAATTATTATAGTATAAATGTCATTTTAATATCATTTCAACCAAATATTAGCATGTCTTTTTGTCAAAACAAGAAGTAGAATTTAAAACAACAAAAGAAATTATCGTCTTACCTTAGGGGTAATTGGAGAATAAATCGTTTAGATAATTAGAAACAAAATTCCGGCATGCCTATTTCACAAAATGTGTGATTTGTGCAAATTCAGGCAAAGAGAATATTTTCTGACTATTTACCCTCCTATTTTTAGAGTCGGAATAGAGAAAATGTTAACTTTGCCGGACTAACTAACTTCTAACACTAACAAAATATTTATCATGGAAAAACCGTATGTAATCGGTATCGACATGGGCGGTACCGGCACCAAATTCGGCATTGTAGATGCAAAAGGAGAAATCTTAGGACAAGGATCAATCGTAACTCCTGACTATCCGGATATCAACGACTACATTAATGCATTGTACGAAGGCGTACTGCCATTAGTCGAGAAGGCAGGCGGATTCTCTAAAATCAAAGGAATCGGAATTGGTGCTCCTAACGGAAACTACTATAAATCATCAATCGAACTCGCACCTAACCTCCCCTGGAAAGGCAATATTCCCCTCGGTGATTTATTAAAAGCCAAATTTAATCTTCCTGTAGCGGTTACCAATGACGCCAATGCTGCTGCTATTGGCGAAATGACCTATGGAGCTGCACGTGGTATGAAAGACTTTATCATTATCACACTGGGAACAGGCGTGGGAAGCGGTATCGTGATCGGCGGCAATGTTCTTTATGGTCACGATGGATTTGCCGGAGAGTTGGGACATACAACTATCCGTCGCACAAATGGCCGTCTTTGTGGTTGCGGCAGAAAAGGTTGTCTGGAAACTTACGCTTCTGCAACAGGCGTTGCACGATCTGCACGCGAGGTTCTGGAAAACACAACCGAAGATAGCCTTTTACGTCAGATCGCGGCTGATAAAATCACATCGAAGGATGTATACGACGCAGCAGTTCAGGGTGATAAAGTAGCGAAAGAGATCTTCGATGTTACAGGTACAATCCTGGGAGAAGCGTTTGCCGACTTTATAGCATTCTCCGCTCCTGAAGCAATTATCATATTCGGCGGGCTAGCTCAAGCCGGCGATTTGATCTTTAACCCGATCAAAGAAGCTATGGAAAATAACGTTTTACCCATCTGGAGAAACAAAGTAAAAGTTCTTCCTTCGGAATTGAAAGCCAGTGATGCGGCTATTCTCGGAGCAGGCGCTTTGGGTTGGGAAGCTAAATAAGAGTGAACTCAATCAAGCAAAATATTAGAGGGTGTCCCAAAAGGGCATCCTCTCTTCATTTTTGCCCATTTCATTCAATTAAGAACTCACCAGGCAGGCGTTAGCATTAATATTGCGAAAGATTGTTTTTTATCGGAGTCTGGCCAAAGAGTTG